>JAUWZL010000053.1 GCA_030615305.1 Dehalococcoidia bacterium | reverse complement strand
AAAAGCTTGACGGCAAGGGCAGCAGTAGTTGGTTCTAGCGGTGGTACTCCAGAAATTTGCCACGGGGTATTAATCAGGGTAAAACTGACTACCCCCAAGAATAAAATAGCCACCACCAAAGCTGGAATCCGCAATCTACCGGAAGGACTACCCCGCTGGACCTCTCTGGTGAGCATAATAGCCAAAATGATTAACACCGATATGGCGCCAACATAAATCAGCACCTGCACCGCTGCCAGAAAGTCAGCACTGAGGGTAACATAGAGTCCAGCTACAGTCAGGAAACACAGAATCAGGGAGAGAGCCGCCCGAAAAACATCACGGAGTAAAACTACGGCTAAAGCGGCGGCTACACCAATTATGGCTAATACCCAGAAGGCAATATCCAGTCCCATCATTTTTCCACCTTATCCCTATTAAGTAGTAAAGTCTGCTTGGGTAAAGTTGCCTCAACTTTGGGTCGGGCATAAGCACTGAGTTGCTTCTTGTCTGATAGCAGCAAGCCCTCCTTACCCATCACCAGTTCTTGGCGCCGATATTTAGCCCGCTCATAGTCATAACTTAGAAATAGGGCATCAAAGGGGCAGGACTCAACACATAAGCCACATTGTATGCAGTACCCGGTGTCTACCTCGTACTTCTCGACCTTATATTGGTTTTCCCCGAGGTTAACTGAGGTAATAATTTGAATAGCACCCTGGGGGCAGGCTTTGGCACAGGTGGAGCAGCCGGTGCATTTTATATTGTCCCAGATGAGCTCGTTTCCCCGAAAACGACGCGAGGTATTTAGCCTCTGCTCTGGATATTGTGTCGTTATCGGATGGCGAAACAGGTGTGTTATGGTTACCGTCAAGCCTTTGGCGATGCCTTTTCCATATCGTTCAAACTTCAACTCTGCCCCATCCTAACTTAAAAAATCTTGACCATAGCAGTACTAATACCACCATTATGGCAATATTGACCGGTATCATTACCCACGGTAGAGCCTCTGGCCAGGCAAGCACTTCTAGAGCAGTGATAAGCAGGTTAATCAAAGCTAGAGGGAGGAGAAACTTCCAGGCAAGCGCCATTAGCTGGTCTATTCTAACCCGAGGCAGTGTCGTGCGTGTCCAGACCATGACAGAGAATACGATAATAACCTTAAGCACAAACCAGAGCCACGGCGGTAGCAGCGGCCCTCTCCAGCCCCCAAGGAAGAGGGTAGTAATTATGGCCGAAATGGCCAGGGCTTCTGCATACTCCGCCAGGTAGAACAAAGCGAATTTCATGCCTGAGTATTCGGTGTGAAATCCGGCGACAAGCTCTGAATCAGCCTCCATAAGGTCAAACGGGCTGCGATTAATCTCGGCGCAGCCAGCAATAAAAAAGAGGAGAAAACCCAGAGGCTGTAACAAGATAAAGGGGATATCCTGAGCCAGTACAATCTGATTCAGGGATAGCGAGCCAGCTATCAATACCACACCAATGATAGCTAGCACTAATGGAATTTCATAGCTCACCACGGCGGCTACATTACGCATGGCACCAAGGAGAGAGTATTTGTTATTTGAACCCCAGCCGGCCATGAATACGCCGACTGTTGAGACCGAGCCAATGGCCACCACATAGAGGATGCCGATATTTAGGTCAGCCAGTCGGCCAGCGGTCCCACTCTGGAACGGGATAACCGCGAAAATCATCAGCGCCGGGGCAAAGGCAATAACCGGTGCTAGCCAGTGGACTATCTTGTCAGCGTTAGCTGGAACAATATCTTCTTTAATAAGCACCTTGATGGCATCGGCCACTGGCTGAAGTAGACCGAAGGGACCGACCCGGTTGGGACCGAGACGGGCCTGCATCCGCGCCATCCCCCTGCGTTCAATCCAGATATAACCCATCACCAGCGTAAGAACAGAAGCGATGATGATAACGGTAAGCACCAACCAGTGCCACCAGAACCCTCCCGGCCAGTCGGGTGGCAAGGTTTGCCAGTAATGCTCTAGGTTAAGACTAGGGCTTGCTATCATTAGCTATCTATCTACCTCACCCACAGTAATATCAATACTGCCAAAAATAATTATAGCATCCTGTATCTTCCAGCCGATTACCATCTCACGGAGAGCCGTCAGGTTCATCAGGCTCGGTGCCCGGATGTGGCAGCGGTAGGGAGCAATAGAATTATCCGATACCAGATAGAAGCCAAGCTCGCCTTTGGGGGCCTCGATATGGGCATAGGCCTCTCCTACCGGCGGCCGAATCAGGTGTGGCACCTCACTTTTCACCGCACCCGAGGGTATTTGCTCCATGGCTTGCTCGATAATGCGGAGGCTTTGCCGCATCTCCTCTATTCTTACCCGGTAGCGGTCATAGCAGTCACCAACTTCACCGGTGGGGATTTCAAACTCAAAGCGGTCATAGATTGAGTATGGGTCTGCCTTGCGTATATCCCATTTAACACCGCTGGCACGAAGCACCGGCCCGCTGACAGAACAATTGACAGCCTTTTCTTTGGTTAGAATACCGATGCCCTTAGCACGAGCCAGCAGTATCTCATTCTGCTTGAGAAGCCGGTCGTATTCATCAATAAAGCGAGGCATCTGCTTCAAGAATTCACCCAGAGCCGGTAAAAATTCCTCAGGAATATCCTGGCTAACGCCGCCAACCCGCATGTAGTTATAGAGTAACCGCTGACCAGAGACCATCTCAAAGAGGTCTATAATCTTCTCTCTTTCCCGGAACATATACAGGAAAGGAGTGAAAAAAGCGCCGCATTCATTCAAAAAGGCACCAATGGCTACAAGGTAAGCAGCAATGCGCTGCAGCTCAGCCATAATGACCCGCAGGTATTCGGCCCGCTCGGGGACGGCAATGCCCGCTAACTTTTCCACGGCTAAAACATAGGCCAGATTATTGCTCATTGAGGCTATATAGTCTAACCGGTCAGTCAGCGGAATAACCCCGGTATAGGTCCGCTCCTCAGCCAGCTTCTCAATCCCGCGGTGTAGATAGCCAAAAACTGGTTCTAGGTCAACAATGACTTCTCCATCAAGGGTTGCCCTCATGCGGAACACCCCGTGGGTGCTCGGATGTACTGGACCTATATTGATAACAAAGGGCTCAGTTTTAATTGCCATTATAGATAATCCTTGCGCAACGGGTATCCCTGAAACCCTTCCCAGAGGAAGATACGCTTCAAGTTGGGATGCCCGTCAAAACTAATTCCCATAAGGTCGTAAATCTCCCGCTCCTGAAAATCGGCTCCCTGCCACAAGCTAACTACTGAAGGAACTAGAGGATTGTCCCGACCATAACATCGGGTCTTCAACACCAGGCTGTGATTATGCTTTATTGAAGTTAGCTGATAAACCACCTCAAAGTAGTCGTAATAATCCACAGCAGTGATGTGGTTAAGGTAATCAAGGTCAAGCTCTGGGCTGCTCTTGAGGTACTCAGCTATGTCAAGCAGGGATTCACTCTTAACCAAAAAGTTATTTTCACTTGATGCAATAATACTGCCCGGAAATTGTTGCTCAAGTTGAGCAGCCACTTCTTTACCGGAAAGGGATAATATCATCTTCTGCTATCCTTCTATGGTGTGCCTCTGAGATATTTTGTGGTGCAGCATTCTTATCCCATAAATCAGGGCTTCAGGACGGGGCGGGCAACCAGGCACGTAGACATCAACCGGAATTATACGGCTATATCCCGGCACTACATTATAAGACGAGGCGAAGATACCGCCACTGATACCGCAAGCGCCCATGGCAATCACCCATTTCGGCTCAGCCATTTGGTCGTAGATTCGCTTCACCTGTGGTGCCATCTTCCAGGTCAGGGTCCCAGCAGTAATCATCAGGTCAGCCTGGCGGGGTGAGGCACGCAGAATCTCCATACCAAAGCGGGAGAGATCAAAGCGGGAAGCGTTGGCAGCAATCAGCTCAAAGGCGCAGCAGGCTGGGAAGCAAATCGCTGGCCAGAGTGAGGAGCGCCGTGCCCAGTTAAGCATAAAATCTACTGAGGTCAACAGAATATTGCGTCGTAGTTCCTCTTCTAACCACTTATCCGGGTCAGGTATAGCCTGCTGGCAGTGTGCCTTCAGCGACTCTATAGCCGCACCTTCAGCCCTATCTAGCTCGGTATCAGAATAGACGTATAACCCGGCTTGCTCATCTACTTCCATTCTAGAACCTTCTTCCTCCAGGCGTAGACATAGCCGACAACGACAATGAAAATAAAAATAAACACCCCGATAAAACCGAAATGCCCTAGTTGTCTGAGGTTAACTGCCCATGGATAGAGGAAGACAATTAGGACATCGAGGGCTAAGAATAACAGGGCATAGAAATAATAGCGGAAATTAAATTGAACCCATGACTTACCTACGGTTTCCATCCCACATTCATAGGTGGAACTCTTGATAGGATTGGGCTTGTGGGGAACAATACGAAAAAATCTAAGAGAAAAGGGAAGGAGAAGAGTAGTAACCGCAAAAAAAAGGGCAACTATGAGAAATAACCCGATATAAGCATAGTCTGCCAGCAACTACTCTTCTCCTTCTTGACGATAGCGATTGCTATTATATCACCGTGAGTTTCTCAGGACAAGGAGGTAGTTTGGGGTCTACCCTGTTATGAGTTTTGGTTTCAGGGACTCTCGACCGCCGCTTCAGGAAGCGCCTAGAATGAGAAACACTTCATCACAGATATGCCAATCGTCAAGTTCTGAGATAAGCCGTCTTATTAAGTTGGGATTGTTTATTAACCTCACCCCCTT
>JAUWZL010000067.1 GCA_030615305.1 Dehalococcoidia bacterium | reverse complement strand
GGAGTGACCAAACTACAGTGACCTATTCTGGTGGTGGCATCTCGACAAGGGTGGCATAGGTATCGCTCTGAGTGCTGCCCCGCCAGTAGGTTATCTTGATTTCCTGGCCAACCTCTTTTGAGCGAATCGTCTGTACCAGTTCCTCGTATGACTTTATCTCTTTATCGTCAATGGCAATAATGACATCTTCCGGCTCTAGGCCAGCTTTCTCAGCCGGGCCGCCAGAGACTACTCCAGTAAATAAAACGCCCCTATCTATGTCCAGGTTAAAGAGAGATACGACAGCCTGATCAACAGTATGAAGCCCCTGTATGCCTAGGAAAGGGTGAACTACATCGCCAAGAGTAATCAGGTCATTAATAACCGGAAGCGCCGTATCAATACTGATGGCATAGCCGACACCTTCCACCTCAATATCAATTAGCTTGACACTGGTGATGCCGATTACTTCTCCAGCCATGTTTACCAACGGCCCACCGCTGTTTCCGGGGTTAATGGCGGCATCGGTTTCAATGAGGCCGTAGAGTGTCCGCCCTTCAACTGTACAGGTATTTTGTATTTACCCGTTCCATTGCAATTTTTGTCTTAGCATAAGAGCAAAACCAGGACAAATAAAAAAGGGGGCTGGTTGTACCCCAGCCCCCTTTAAAACCACTTATCTATGTTGAGGGCACCTCAGGCAAGTGAGCCAGAGCCTCTTTTACCTTTTCTTCAGGATACTCATAATCCTCCAACTTACCTGAGAGATAGGCATCATAGGCAGCCAGGTCAAAGTGACCGTGACCGCATAGCAGGAAGAGGATGTTCTTTGACTCGCCAGACTGGCGGCACCTAATGGCTTCATCAATAGTTGCCTTGATGGCGTGTGATGGCTCCGGGGCGGGGATAATGCCCTCAGCCCGGGCGAAGGTTACCGCCGCCTTAAAGGTAGCCACCTGGTGCTCCGCCCTGGCTTCAACCAGCCCCAGTTTGTGCAGGTGGCAGATGATAGGTGCCATCCCGTGGTAGCGGAGCCCTCCAGCATGGACTGGAGGTGGTATAAAGGTGTGACCCAGAGTGTACATCCTGACGATAGGGGCAAGCCCGGCTATATCGCCGTAGTCCCAGGTGTATGGCCCCTTGGTAACGCTGGGGCAGGCTTCAGGCTCGACAGCAACGAACCTTACCTTTCTTCCCTCAAGCTTATCCTTAACGAATGGTAGAAACATCCCGGCAAAGCTTGAGCCGCCACCAATACAGCCAATAACAATATCCGGGTAGGCATCAGCCATCTCCATCTGTTTTTTTATCTCCTGGCCGATGACGGTCTGGTGGAGCAGCACATGGTTAACGACGCTACCTATGGAGTACTTGGTATCATCGTGAGTACCAGCATCCTCACACGCTTCGCTGATAGCGATACCCAGGCTACCGGGTGAATCGGGGTTCTCGGTTAGGATTTTGCGTCCTACATTAGTGTCCGGACTGGGGCTGGGTACAACGTTGGCGCCCCAGGTCTCAATCATGATGCGACGGTATGGTTTCTGGTTGTAGCTCACCTTGACCATATAGACCTTGCATTCCAGACCGAAGAACATGCAGCCCATGGCTAGGGCACTACCCCATTGGCCGGCACCAGTCTCGGTAGCCATGCGCTTGAACCCTTCCTTCTTGGCATAGTAGGCCTGAGCCACGGCGGTATTCGGCTTGTGGCTGCCGGCCGGGCTGACTGATTCGTTTTTATAGAAAATCTTGGCTGGTGTATCCAGGGCTTTCTCTAAACCATAGGCCCGGTGCAGAGGGGTAGGTCGCCACAGCTTGTAAATCTGCTGAACCTCCTCCGGGATTTCAATGTAACGCTCTGTGCTGAACTCCTGTTCATCAGCCGCAGCAGTAAAGAGAGGGGGAGGCAGGCGTGTTGGCTCCGTGGTCGCCGGATGGCGCAGGGGTGGCAAAGGCTCCGGCAGATCGGCTTGAATGTTATACCAAGCAGTTGGCATGTCCTTTTCTTCTAGAAGAAACTTTGTTCTTTCCATTTTTCTCCTTCCTTAAGATTTTTTAGAGTAAGTAATTGGTTAATCTATCTCGGCCCCCCAAGGGGCCACCACCGTTGTAAGGTAATCATTATAGCATTTAACCCCCTCATTAAAAAGCCCCCTACCCTTGAAGGGGCAAGGGGCCTGCCTCTGCGGTGCCACCCTTCTTGGTCAACTAACCTCTTAGAGTTAGATGACTATCTCTTTCAGATATAGAGTCAATTAAGTTTAACTCAATACCCTGGGATTTAATAACGCTTCCCCGGCGACAAAGCCTACTAGCAAGCCAATTCGGCAGTTTTCGGTTTGCGGCTCTCAAGTCCATTCAACTCCTGCGCCAGCATCGGCTCACACCTTAGACTCCCAGAGAAATCAAGATTCTTCTGGGAACCCTTACCCGACTCTCTGTGCCTCGCTGGAAGCCTACTAGTCTTGTTCACAGCCTTTACTTATTCTGTTAAACCAAACTATAAACAAAGAAAAATTATTTGTCAAGGCCACAAAGCTTTAAGGCATCGTCGGCAATGATTGTGATATACTCTTAGATAAATAAGCTTAGTGAAGGATTAAAATTGCATGATGTTTTAGTTGCCGGCGGGGGGGTGATAGGGAGCTATGCTGCTTACAAACTGGCTGAGATGGGCTATGATGTGCTGGTACTGGAACAAAAGGAAAAGCTAGATGGCCGGGTCTGCTGTACCGGCATCATCAGCCAGGAGTGTTTTAGCTCCTTTGCTATTGATAACAATGTAGTCTTAAGACAGACAAACAGCGCCCGGGTTTTCTCACCCTCGGGTAAGTTAATCAGGCTATGGCGAAAGGAAAACCAGGTCTGTATTGTGGACCGGTCAGCTTTCGATGTAGCCATGGCCAGACGGGCTCAAGCTGTTGGGGCAGAGTATCTTCTAGAAAGTCGGGTTAAAGATATAGAGGCTGGGGATGACCGGGTAGTAGTTAAAGCCAGCCATAATGGTCGGAAGCTGAACTTTGAGGCAAGGGTAGCCGTTATTGCCACCGGCTTTTCCTCAAGACTTACCGAGAAGTCGGGGCTGGGCAAGAGCGGTGATTTTGTTAAGGGAGCCCAGGCTGAGGTAGAAGCCAGAGACATAGATGAGGTTGAGGTCTATTTAGGCCAGGAGGTTGCCCCTGGCTTTTTCGCCTGGCTGGCACCTACTTCACCGACAAGAGCCCTGGTCGGGCTTCTGTCACGCCGTAGCCCTGAGTTCTATCTGAGAAAGCTACTGTCGCAGCTTAGGGCTCAGGGGAAAATAGTTCGCGGTGAAGAAGAGCTAAGCTTTCGCAGGGTTTCATTAAGGCCGCCAACCAGAACCTATGCCCAGCGCTTGATTGTAGTCGGGGATGCTGCCGGGCAGGTAAAGCCAACCACCGGCGGCGGTATCTACTATGGCCTGCTGTGCGCCGAGATGGCGGCCAATGAGCTACACCGGGCACTGGAGAAGGATGACCTGTCAGCCAGGAGCCTGGCTAACTACGAACGAGAGTGGAAGAGGAAATTGGGACAGGAACTCAATATATGCTATTGGGCTCGGAGATTCTATGAGCGCCTGAGCGACCGGCAGATTGACCGGATATTTGACATAACAATGGCTAATGGTATTGACGAATCTCTGCTTAAAGCAGATGACCTTTCTTTTGACTGGCATGGCAGGGCGATATTGAGAGTGGCCCGGCAAAAGGCGCTAGCTAAAGCCCTGGCCGCTATGAAAATTCCTTTCCAGATTGGTCTAGTTTGAGTGGTGGCCTAGCCACTTTGTTAAGAAATGGACAGC
>JAUWZL010000094.1 GCA_030615305.1 Dehalococcoidia bacterium | reverse complement strand
ATTGATTCACCGGCAGCCAGAAGTACTGCCGATACGAAAACAGGCTTACCCTTCCTTATTTTCATGCGGCTTACTACTGAGCAAAACAACACAGTATGGCACGAAGACCGCCGCTTCGTCAAATGGTATGCCTTGACTGGAGCAGCCAAGTCAAAGTATGCTATTAAGGCAAAGATGAGCGGTAGAGTGTATCTAGTTGGTATTGGCCCGGGCAGCCAGGATAATATGACACCCAAGGCTGTGAACACGTTGAAAAATGTACAGGTCGTTATTGGGCATGAAGCCTGTTTAGGTCTGGTGAGGAAGTTTATCGCTGGCAGGGAGGTAGTCATTTCGGAGATGACCCCTATTGAGCGTGCTGAGATAGCAGTGGAGAAAGCCCGGGAGGGCAAAGATGTGGCCCTAGTGAGCACCGGTGATGCTGGTATTTACGCTATTGCCAGCACATTTTTCAGTTATCTCAAGGATAAAGGGCTTAGGGTAGAGGTAGAGGTTATCCCCGGGGTGACAGTGGCTAGTGCTGCGGCGGCCATCTTGGGTTCGCCCCTGGGACACGATTTTGCCGTAATCAGCCTGGCTGACCTGGCTACTAAATGGAGCGCTATCAAGAGACGGCTTGAGTCCGCCGCCAAGTCAGATTTTGTGGTTGTTCTGTATAACCCCAAGGGCAAGGTGGGAGATAAGCGGGTCAAGGAAGCCCTAGAGACCTTGATGACTTACAGAAAAGCTGCTACCCCGGTTGGCATTGCCACCAATGCCACCACCGAGTCCGAGAAGGTTAAGATTACCACACTGGCAGAGGTGTCAGGTTATGACATTGATACCGATACCATAGTGATAGTTGGTAACTCTGAGACATTCGTCTTTAACGGGAAGATGGTCACTCCGAGGGGATATAAAAAAGGCGTAGGTTACTGATTCCCTGATTCCTCGGTAGCCTCCTCACTAGGCAACAGTGTCTCAATGATGGGGGCTAGCTGGGACTGGTCATAGCCAGCGGTGATGATATGGATATCTAGTGGCTGTTTTTCCGGCTCCCCAGATACCTTTTCTGGTTCAGGCTCTATGGAGGTAGCACCTTCTACAGCCGGTTCACGGGCTACTGGCTCTGGCATAAGCTCCTTGAACGCTTCCTCGGGCACAGGCAATCTAGAAACTACATAGCTCCCCAGTCTCGGCTTGAGGAAATCATGGTTGCGCTTTACCCTGTCCAGCCTACCTTGCTGGTACCAATCCGCTTGCTCCATGCATTCCACAATCATATCTGGCCTACAGAATCTGCCAAAGTCAGCCACCAGGGCAAGGTCCTCCAGTTGCTCATCTATATAGATGGCCAAGTCCGGCCAGTGAGCTATGGCTGTATATTGCTTCATTACCGACCTAAGGTGATACCACTCCCTTTTGTCACTTACCAGCCTTGCCGTCCAGCTGGCCTCAGCAATGTCTGTCCTAATTGAGACATAGCGGTTTAATTTGGCCGAGTGGACTATGAAGTCGGGAACAATAAATACAGCCTCCCCCATATGTCCCAAGGATAGATGCTTTGTCTCTTTGGGTTCAGGGACTGGTTCTTCACGAAGGCCGGGCACCACATCCCCGTCTGTCTCAGAGGAATCCATATGGGCATCCCCAACAGGTACCGCATGAGCCTTATCAGGGGCTAATAAATTTGCCAGGGAGAGGACGACCCACTTCTCATACCCCGACCGAAACAGCTTGCTGAAGGAGTTCTCAATATTTATTGAGGCTACGTGCTCAAAGGTATCGGTATCTATTTTACCCTTAAGCAGGTCGAATAACGGGTCAAATAATAACCGTATCAACCCGTTTACTGGGTCGTTAAGGAACCAGTTAAGGCTGGCTGATACCTTGATATCAGCCAGCCCAAGAGACTTTGTTACCTCCTGCCCAATCTCAGCATAATTCTTACTGAGGGGGATAGCTTCATCGAGTAGGGTTTGGAATTTTTCCTTTAGAAAGGCCACCCTGACCGTGTCAAATACCCGGTAGAACTCGGGACGGACATCCCCAGGTATGGCTATAACATTCTTACCAATCTCGATTTTTGGATTCCCGGCAATATACTCTTTCAGTCCCGAGTATGCCTTTTGCCAGCTATTTGACATGGCCACCTCCTCAAATGCTTATTAACCTATGAATTATACATCTCTAGTAGTGATATTTGTCAAGGCTATAAAATTATAACATTTCGGTGTGTTTAAGTTGGTCCTGGGTAAAGTCTTTTCTTTCGGGATTCTATGATTAAGGGACTTTCCTGGCTTAAGTAGACCTTCGGGCCTGTATAACTTCAGCTAAAATGCTGACCGCTATCTCCTCCGGCGTCTGGGCCTGAATTCTTAAACCGATGGGGGCGTGAACCCTATCCAACCGCTCCTGAGGTATCCCCTTAGCCAAAAGGTGAGAGAAGACAGCCTTGTTTTTGGTTTTGCTGCCTATCATGCCGATATACTTGGCCTCTGTAGCCAGGGCTCCCTCTAATGCGGTCTCGTCGCCCTTGTGGCCGTGGGTAACGATCACTATGTAGCCTGATTTACCTATCTTTAACTTGGAAAATGCTATAGCAAAGTCTATGGCCAGGGTTAGCTCAGCCTCAGGGAACCTCTGGGAATTGGCA
>JAUWZL010000055.1 GCA_030615305.1 Dehalococcoidia bacterium | reverse complement strand
GCCAATGCTGGCCGTAAGCAGCAGTGCCGGCAGGCAGAGCATAAATAGCCACTTAGCCGTAAGAGTGAGAATTTTCAATCTTGCCCCCATAATCATATTAATTTTACACCGTTCAGGTTAGGAAGCATAGTGTTGTCTACCCCTCTTAGTCACCCTATTGAACTAACCTCTTTCAAAGTGGGGGAGAGATTTTGGGAGGGGGCGTCGCCCCTCTTATCTACATTTCCCTTTCCCTTTTAAGGGAATGGGGTTGAGGGATGGGTTGTCAAGCATTCTGAATAAAATTTTTTATTTACCTCTCTGCTGGTGAGGCTTAAAAATAAAGGCTCAAAAAGCCTGGCTGTGTTATAATTTGTCTTGATTTCTTCCGGTAGAGGTGCCATGTTCACTCATCTCCATGTTCATACCGAGTATAGTTTACTTGATGGCATGTGCCGTATTCCCCGGTTGGTAGCCAGGGCTAAGGAGCTGGGCATGACTGCGCTGGCGGTAACCGACCATGGTGTTATGTATGGTGCCAGCCAGTTCTACTCAGCGGCCAAAGAGGCCGGTGTAAAACCTATTATCGGCTGCGAGGTCTATGTAGCGCCCGGCAGTCGTTTGGGCCGCGGTGCTGGTGAAAAAAATAACTATCACCTTATTCTACTGGCTAAGAACCGAACCGGCTACCAGAACCTTATCTGGCTGACTACCAAAGCACACCTTGAGGGCTTTTACTACAAGCCGAGGGTAGATAAAGAGCTACTTGAGCAGTACCACCAGGGACTTATTGCCCTCTCTGGCTGCATTGCCGGTGAGGTGCCCCGTCTTGTGCTGGAAGGGCGTTATGAAGAGGCAAAACAGGCCGCCTTATGGTATAAGCAAACATTTGGCGATTTTTACCTGGAAATACAGAGGCACCCCACCCCAGAACTGGAGCGAATAAATCAGGTTCTTAGTCACATGGGCGAGGAGCTGGATATTCCGTTGGTGTCAACCAATGATGTTCATTATGTCAACCAGGATGACGCCTCAGCCCATGACCTACTGCTGTGCATCGGCACAAACACCTCTATCTATGACGAAAAGAGAAAGAAGATGGCTGGTGACTTCTTCTATCTCAAAAGTCCTCAAGAGATGACGGAGCTATTTCATGACCTCCCACGGGCTTTAGATAACACCGAAAGCATCGCTGATATGTGCCACCTTGAGCTTGAGTTTGGCCGCCTTTATCTACCTGAAATAGAACTACCCGAGGGCAAGACGGCTGACCAGTT
Source organism: Dehalococcoidia bacterium (assembly GCA_030615305.1). The sequence goes on along the minus strand of JAUWZL010000055.1, from coordinate 3,426 downwards.
TCTGGCTGACCTGTGTTATCAGGGGCTGCCTAGGTTTTATCCCCAGGCTGGCCCGGAGGTAACGGAGCGGCTTGGCTATGAACTGGAGGTCATCAAAAAGACTCAATTTGCCAACTATTTTCTGGTCGTCTGGGATATAATCTCCTTTACCAAGAAGAATAACATCCTCTTTAATGTCAGGGGTAGTGCTGCCTCCAGCATCGTCCTACGCTGTCTGGGTATTACCGAGATTGACCCCATTGAAAACGGGCTGGTTTTTGAGCGCTTTCTCAATCTGGAGCGTCGGGAAATGCCCGATATAGACCTGGATTTTGAGGATGCTCACCGTGATGAGGTTATCGCCTATGTGTCACACAAGTACGGACAGGATCATGTGGCTCAGATTATCACCTTCGGCACCCTGGGCGCCAGGGCGGCTATCAGGGATGTTGGCCGGGCACTGGGCATGCCCTATAGCGATGTTGACCGTGTTGCCCGGTTGGTTCCCTTTGCCCCAGCTATGACTCTCGGTCGAGCGCTTGAAGACACCAGTGAACTCAGGAAAATCTACCACGAAGATGCCACGGTTAAAAATCTGATTGACTCGGCTAAGAGGGTTGAAGGCGTTGCCCGTCATGCCAGCACTCATGCCGCCGGTGTCGTCATATCTAAAGAGCCCCTTACCGGATATACGCCGCTGCAGCGGCTGAGCCGGGGCAGCAGTCAGGGACTGGTTATGACCCAGTTCGCTATGGAAGATATTGCCCGCATTGGCCTGCTTAAGATGGACTTTTTGGGGCTGGCTAACCTGACTATTCTGGGCAAGGCTCATGAGATTATCCTTGAAAACCGTGGCCTTGAAATTGACCGGCACCATATCCCTCTAGATGATGCCACCACTTTTGAGCTACTGTCCGCTGGTGAAACAACCGGTGTCTTCCAGTTAGAAGGTAGCGGCATGCGCCGCTACATCAAAGAACTCAAGCCGACCACTTTCAGTGATATTGCGGCTATGGTTGCCCTGTACCGGCCGGGACCAATGGAACAAGTCCCTCGTTTCATTAGAGCCAAGCACGGCCTGGAACGCGTCCACTATCCCCATCCTGCCCTGGCTGATATCCTTGAGGAGACCTACGGGGTGATTGTCTACCAGGAACAGGTGCTGTTTATTGTCCGTACCTTTGCCGGTTACAGCCTGGGCCAGGCTGATATCTTCCGTAAGGCAATGGGCAAGAAGATACCGGAAGTTATGAAAAAAGAAAGGCGTAACTTTACTAGCGGAGCCAAAAAGAGTGGCTTCTCTTCAGAGGTAGCCAATGAGGTTTTTGACCTCATTGAGCCCTTTGCCGGCTATGCCTTTAACAAGGCTCATGCCGTGAGCTATGCCCGCATTGCCTATCAGACTGCCTATCTTAAGTCTAATTATCCGCTGGAGTATATTACCGCCCTTTTGATTACCTGTGTTGAACAGCCGGATAAGATAGCAGCTGCCTTTACCGAGTGCCGCCGCCTGGGTATCAAGGTTCTGCCACCCGATATCAACTGCTCTCAGGCTAACTTTGCCATAGAGAAATTAGCCGACAGCACTTCTGCCATCCGCTTTGGGCTGACGGCTATTAAGAATGTGGGGTTGGGAGCTATAGAGCCTATCATAAACGAACGCAGTAGTCGGGGTGATTACAAGTCGGTTGAAGACCTTTGCCGGCGGGCTGACTTAAGCAGTGTCAACAAACGGGTGATGGAGAGCCTGACCAAGGCTGGTGCCCTAGACGCGCTGGGAGACCGTGGTACTCTGCTTAGCAATGTTGGTCGTATTCTGTCCCTGGCTCAGCGGGAGCAGCGCCTGCGGCAGACGGGGCAGTCCACCATGTTTGACCTGTGGGGTGAGACCGTTAGCCTTCCCATGCCCAGCCTTGATATGGTGGCCGCTGATGTTTCTATCAAGGAAAAACTGGCCTGGGAAAAAGAACTAATTGGGGTCTATCTATCTGAACACCCCTTTAGCCCGTTTGCCAGTAAGGCGGCCTCAGAGAATACCACCCTTTGCGGTCAGGTTGATGCCGAGATGGAGGGATATACGGTAAGGGTTGCCGGCATGGTAGCCTCAGTCCGTAATCTGTTCACCAGAGATGGCCAGCCCTCGGCCAGTGTGGTGCTGGAGGACCTGGATGGCAAACTTGAGGTTATGGTCTGGCCCAAGGTCTATACTGCTACCAAGGAGCTATGGCAGGAGGGGAGCATGCTGCTGGTTGAGGGTAGGGTAAGGCTCAGGGGCGACCGTGTTCAGCTGGTCTGTGAACACGTGCGCTGCTACCAGTTAGAGGAAGCCAAGGATGAAGAAGCGGTTACTCCTCAGCCAAGTGAAGCCCCCCTAACTCCTGAAGATGCTGGAGTCGATGGGGCACTGCCTGAGCACCGATTGCTAATCAGTCTTGGTCAGACCAGTGATGAGGCACATGACATAGCCCATCTGCACAAAATAATTGATACTCTACGAGACTTCCCGGGACAAGATGAAGTCAGCCTGGCTGTTGACAATGAGCAAAAGGTTTTCCGGCTCAAGCTGTCCCATGTCCGTGTCAACTACTGTCCGGAGCTCCACCAGCGGCTGATAGAGCTGGTTGGCGAAGACGGGATAAAGCTGGAGGCAGAGTCGGAGCCAGCATAAGAATAGTTCTGTCCCCAAATGTCCCCTTTTGTCTAATTTAATGCCATTAGTATCAAATAAATAGAAGATATTAAAAAAGATTACCGTGACTTTTGTCCAAACTATTGACAGCATGTGCTATAATATATACGTTACAATATGACAGTTGGCACGTATTGACTATATGCACTAGAACATTGTTCCTTGACAGATAGTGCTATAGGTATAAGATACAGTCGGGAGATATGATTCAAAGGTGGAATGGAGCCCTCCAATGTCTCCGAATAATTTACTCAAAGATCCGAGACGAGAACTAACACCGCTAGAGGAGAAGTTTCTTAAGTATGGCCTTGAGGGCTTCAGTGACCCGGAAATGATAGAATTACTCCTTTGCCATGTTCTATCCCGCAAGGAAGGTCAAAAGCTGGTAAGAGAGGTCGTGGCCAGATATAAAACCCTTAGGGAATTTTTGACAACCCCCGTACAAGAGCTTGAGCAAATACCTGGAATGACCCCTCGCATTATCCTTTGTATTCAACTCATGCGGGAGATGCCCACAGTGTTTCTTAGAGAGAAGATTATTAAAAGGACCGTTCACAGCTCACCCCAGGAGGTTTTTGATTATCTCTACTACTCAATGCGAGACCTTAAGAAAGAGGTATTCAAGGTTGTTTATCTAGATAGCCAGAGCCAGATTATTGATACCCAAGACCTGTTTGGGGGGACACTGGACGGCATCCACATCTATCCCCGCGAGATACAAGAGGGTGCCATTAAACATAAAGCTACCGGCCTGATTT
>JAUWZL010000100.1 GCA_030615305.1 Dehalococcoidia bacterium | reverse complement strand
CGCTTGATTGTAGTCGGGGATGCTGCCGGGCAGGTAAAGCCAACCACCGGCGGTGGTATCTACTATGGCCTGCTGTGCGCCGAGATGGCGGCCAATGAGCTACACCGGGCACTGGAGAAGGATGACCTGTCAGCCAAGAGCCTGGCTAACTACGAACGAGAGTGGAAGAGGCAATTGGGACAGGAACTCAATATATGCTACTGGGCTCGGAGATTCTATGAGAACCTGAGCGACCGGCAGATTGACCGGATATTTGACATAACAATGGCTAACGGTATTGATGAATCTCTGCTTAAAGCAGATGACCTGTCTTTTGACTGGCATGGCAAGGCGATATTGAGAGTGGCCCGGCAAAAGGCGCTAGCTAAAGCCCTGGCCGCTATGAAAATTCCTTTCCAGATTGGTCTAGTTTGAGTGGTGGCCTAGCCACTTTGTGAAGAAATGGATAGCAGTAAACAGAACCCGAACCTGGGCGAGGCAGCCAGCCGTTTCCTGGTCAGCTTGCCCCACGGCAAAACAGATATTAGCCAGCAGGCTATTTACCAGTTTGTTCGCTGGTTCGGGCGAGGACGGCCCCTGGCTGGACTAACGGCTCCTGAAATAGCCAACTATGCCCAGCGAATATCATCATCGGATACCGATTACTCGAAAAAGCTTGACATAATACGGGCTTTTCTAAATTATGCCAAGAAGGAGGGATGGACTAGTAATAATCTAGCCATTCATCTTAAGGCTAAGAAGGGGAAACCCAGGTTAACAACCAGCACAGGGCAACCCAAGTCCATTTCCTTAACCCAGCAGGGGCATGATGAAATTAAGGAGGAACTGGCGGCTCTCAAGAGCAAGCGGCTCCAAGCTATCGAAGAAATACATAGGGCGGCTCAAGATAAAGACTTCCGGGAAAATGCCCCTCTGGATGCCGCCAGGGAGCAGCTAGCTCACCTTGAGGGCAGGATTAGAGGGCTTGAGCAAACTCTAAAGTCGGCAACTCTGGTTAAGGCAAGGGTAGAGATTAGTCCCAAGTCGGGTGTTGGTGACAGCATTGTCCTCCTTGACCTGGCTTCCGGTGAAGAGCTGCACTACACCATAGTCAGCCCCAAAGAGGTAGACCCGGCCAGAGGTAAGATTTCCAGCGCTTCTCCTCTGGGCAAAGCCATTATGGGGCGAGGACTTGGTGATATAATAGAAATAACGGCGCCCGCAGGCAGGCTGCGCTACAGGATTGAACGGGTCGGCGGTAAAGGTAAACTTGGCTATTGACACTGGCCCAACGCTGGTATAATCTTAGCCAATTCAAATAATTGGGAGGTTAGCCGATGGAAAAGACCTCTACTGGACTTCAGGAAAATGTTGCCGGGCTACTGTGCTATGTTCTGGGCTGGGTAAGCGGACTGGTGTTTATATTGCTAGAAGCAGAGAACAAGTTTGTCCGCTTCCATGCCATGCAGTCAATTATCGTTTTTGGTGCCCTTAACATTATTTGGGTTCCTCTTCAATTTATACCACCTCTTACCTTGCTTATTGGCTGGCTAATAGGTGGTCTCGCCTTTGCACTCTTGATAGTATTGATGGTTAAGGCATACCAGGGAGTGATGTATAAGCTGCCCGTAGCCGGCGACCTGGCTGAGAAATGGTTAAGCAAGCCGAAAACATGAAACTATTTTAATTGAAGTGGGCTCACCTATATGCTAGACTTAATTTAAGACCATGAACAAAGCAAAAATAAGAACCTGGATATTCAGCCAGCAACCCCTGTTCCTGGAAGGCGTACGCCATTCCTTCGCTGGCAAAGAAGACATTGAGATTACCGGCGAGGCTAGGATTACGGATAAAATGTCCTTAACCATTGAGGTTATGCCTCCTGATGTGGCTATTGTCGACCTCGATGCCGCCCCTGATAGTGGTCTTGGCCTGGCCCACAGAATAAAACAGGTTACTCCCAGCACCGCTGTCGTTGTGCTGGCATCCGATACCAGTGATGCCCAGCTCTTTAAGGTAATTAGAAGCCAGGCCTCTGCTTATCTTAGCAAGGATGTCAGCAGTGAAGAGCTATGCGATGTTGTCAGACGTACTGCATCCGGGGAGCACCCCATAAATGAAAGCCTCAATAATCGACCCAAAGTGGCGCAACATATTCTTCACCAGTTTCAGGAGCTATCTCAGCAACGAGAGGTTGAAAGCCTCATCTCGCCCCTCACCTCACGCGAGACGGAAGTAATAAACTATATGGCTCAGGGCTATGCCAACAAGCAGATTGCAGTCAAACTGGACATTAGTGAGCAGACCATCAAGAATCATGTAACATCAATTTTAAGCAAGCTGGATGCCAATGCTCGCACCGAAGCAGTAGTAAAAGCCATCAGAAGAGGCTT
>JAUWZL010000026.1 GCA_030615305.1 Dehalococcoidia bacterium | reverse complement strand
GGTTTGCAGGAGTAACTTCGAGTCGGGGTCAATAGCCAGCTCTACACAGTCCATAGAGGCTGCTGTCTCCAGCCTGAAGGCTAGCCTAGGTGCTAAGTCACGACCAATAGACGTTTGTCCCAAAATAAGAATCTGGGGCATCACATGTTTGACCAACTTTTCCATAACTAGTACATTGGAATCTGTCTGATAGTCTTTAAGCAGTGGGTCATCAATAACGTATACTTTATCAGCGCCATAGGCAATAACCTCCTGGGCTAAACTGCTTATACCACTGCCAACTAACACAGCGCATAGTTCCTGTCCCAGGTCATCAGCCAGCTTTCTGCCGCAACCCAATAGCTCAGTAGTAATGGCGGCTAGCTTGCCGTTGGTGACCTCACCATAAATCATGACACCTTTATATTCAGACACTAATATTTACCTCCCTAATTCACACTGGTGAAAACCCCAGCTTTATAGTATCTTGTTCTCCCTGAGTTTCAGGGCTAGATTTGCCGCTGCCTCTTCTGGGCTCTCCCCTTCAACAATCTCGCACTTACCTTTACGAACTGGTTGGAACAGCTTGAGCATTTTGGTACGTCGGCCAGCGTCACCGACCTGGGAAGAATCAACCCCTATATCGGCTGATTTCCAGATAATAGGTTGCTTTTTGGCTGCGGCCATTATCCCCTTCAGGGTGGGATAGCGTGGCTCAGCATGCTCATTGCTCAATGTAATCAAAGCTGGTAAGGGCACCTCAATGACCTCGTAGCCATCAGCGATTACCCGTTCCACCCTTGCCTTACCATCAATGATGTCTATTTTCTTGGCTACAGTTACGCTAGGCAGTCCCAGTATCTCAGCAATGCCCAACCCTGTTTGCCCGGCATCCCAGTCAGCAGCCTGCCTGCCGCAGAGTATAAGGTCATAATCACCTATCTTCTTGATAGCCATAGCTAGGGCGTAAGCGGTTGACCAACTATCACCCTCGGCAAAAGCCTCATCCTCTAACAGGATGAGTTCGTCAGCACCCATAGATAGCGGCTTCTTCACCACATCCCGCAGCAAGTTAGCGCCTAAGCTAATAGCGGTGATTTTACCACCTTGGGCATCCTTGATTCTCAGTGCCGCCTCTACCGCGTACTCGTCAAAGGTGCTGATTACTGGTGGTACACCGGGCGGAGGCATCACCTTATTGGTGGCAGGGTCAATTTTGAAGCTGGCTGGGGGTGCCTCAGGATCAATCACCTGCTTAACGCAGACAACGATGTTCATTGTGCCTATTCCTCCTTCCATTTAGGGTTGGCCCTTTAGAGGCAAAACTCCGCTGATTAGTTTACTATTAAAGTGGGTCCTCTGTCAAAAGATTGAATTGAATTGCGTAAGGGGATTGAAGCCTAGAAATCCTGTTTCCGTTAGGCTATAATTAAGTTCTAACCATAGTAGTTAAGCGCCGCCGCTGCAGGGGGATAGTATGCACATGGAAAAACTGAAGGCTTCAGTAGTGGGCGAAGTAGATGCTCACTGCCATCAGCTCAGTGACCTGAGCCTGAAGATCCATTCTAACCCTGAGCTAGGCTTCCACGAGGTTAAGGCAGCCGCCTGGTTGGCTCAATACCTCGAGGAAAACGGTTTCTCTGTAGAACGGGGCGTCTGTGAGCTACCGACTGCATTCAGAGGTAGCTATGGGCGAGGGAAACCAGCTATCGCTATTCTGGCTGAGTATGACGCCTTGCCTGATCTTGGTCATGCTTGCGGTCACAATCTTATAGCTGCCAGCGCTGTTGGCGCTGGGGTAGCATCTAAGCTGGTTATTGACCAATTCGGCGGCAGTATCCTGGTTGTCGGCACGCCGGCTGAGGAGCTATACGGGGGCAAGACAATAATGGTTGAGAGGGGTGCCTTTGACGATTTGGACATGGCTATGATGGTGCACCCGGGGGTATATGATACCGCCACCAGCCGAGCCCTTGCCTGCCAGACACTGGAGGTTGAGTTCTTTGGCAAAGCAGCTCACGCCGCAGCCAGGCCGGAGGCAGGCATCAACGCTCTGGAGGCTATGCTCAACTCCTTTGCTGGCATCAATTCACTGAGGCAGCACATTAAGGATAGAGACCGCATCCATGGTATCATTACTGATGGTGGGCAGGCAGCCAATATTGTCCCATCCCATAGTGCTGGAGTCTTTCTGGTGCGTGCTGAAGATGACGCCTATCTTGAGGAACTGAAGGCAAGGGTGTTAAACTGCTTCATCGGAGCCGCCACCGCTAGCGGAGCCCGCCTTGAATATCGGTGGGGAGGCATACGCTATGCTCCTCTGCGTAATAATCTAACCCTGGCCCGCCTATTTAGGCGGAATATGCAATCCCTGGGGCGTAAGGTTAGCCTCGCTGACCTTAGGCAAGCCTTTGACAGTACCGATATGGGTAATGTCAGCCAGCTAGTACCCAGTATTCATCCCCGGGTAGCTATAGCCCCAGAAGAAGTAGTAGTCCATTCCTCCCAGTTTGCTGAGGCAGCCGCCTCAGAAGCGGGTATTAAGGGGCTGCTTGATGGCGCCAAAGCTCTAGCTATGACCGTGGTTGACCTGGTAGCCAATCCTGAAATAGTTATTAAGGTTAAAGAGGAGTTTGGGCGAAATAAATGATTAAGGTAGGCATTCCTAGAGCTCTACTCTACTACCAATACTACCCTATGTGGAAGACCTTCTTTGAGGAACTGGGGGCAGAAGTAGTGGTTTCACCACCAACCTCTCAGACCATTCTGGCATCGGGTTCGTCAAGAGTGGTGGCTGACACCTGTCTGCCAGTAAAGATCTTCTTGGGTCATGTTATCTCCCTGGCAGACAAGTGCGACTATATTTTTATCCCTGCCATCCGCAGTGTGAAAAGAAGGGTTTACAACTGTTCTAAGTTCCTTGGCTTGCCTGATATGACTCGGGCAGTTATTCCTGAATTACCGCCTATTTTGGATATAGATATAGATGTTAATAAGGGGAAGTGTAGGCTATATCAAGCTATTTACAAGCTGGGACGACATTTTACCTGGAATCCATTAAAGGTCAGGCAAGCCAGCATAGCCGCTTGGCAAGCCCACTTGAGCTATAACCGGCTAATGTCCGGCCATAGCTTAACCCCCCCGCAGGCAATCGAAAGAATATCAGGCACACCTGAGGCAAAGCTAGAAACAGCCTCCAGCCGCTCAACTTCAACACGAGGCACCATTGCCATCATTGGGCACCCGTACCTCGTCTACGATGAACATATAAATCACCGCCTTATCCACCGAGTTGAACAGGCAGGCTATAGGGTGTTAACTCCAGAGATGCTCACTACCGCAGAGCTTGTATCAGCTACTGTCAAGGGGGTAGGTGGAACCTACTGGACATATGAAGAAGATGTGGTAGGCGCTGGGGTGCACTATCTAGAAAACGGAGCCGATGGTGTTATTGGTATAGTAATCTTTGGCTGTGGACCAGATTCGCTAATGATGGACATGGTGCGCCGGCACGCAGCTAGGCTGAGGGCCACTGCTTTTACCAGCCTGACCCTGGAGGAACACACTGCTGAAGCCGGGGTGGTTACTCGATTGGAAGCATTCCTTGATATGATATATAGAAGAAAAAGGAGGCAGGTATGCGTCTAGGCTTACCCCATATGGGTAGCATTTACGTGGCGGTAAAGGCTATGGCTGACCAGCTAGGTGTTGACCTTGTCATTCCACCGCCCACAAGTCACCGTACCCTCTCCTTAGGTGTCAAATACTCACCAGAGATGGCTTGCCTTCCCTTCAAACTCACCCTTGGCAACATGATTGAGGCGTTAGAGCTGGGAGCAGACACGACAATGATGCCAGGGGGAGCTGCTCCTTGCCGCTTTGGCTATTACCATAAGGTTCAGGAGTCAATTTTGCACGAGCTGGGCTATAACTTTCACATGGTAACCCAGGACCGTGGTATAATCGAAATGATAAGATACCTCACCAATGGCGCTCCTGTGGGGAAAATAATAGTAGCTTTCTGTTTTGGCTTAGCCAAACTGAAGGTGCTGGATGAACTCGAACGGCTAGTGCACAAAATACGAGCCATAGAGCGGGATAAGGGTGAAGCTACTCGAATCTATAGAGAGGGGATTAAGGCTATCCATAACGCAGGAGACTACCAGGCACTTGACCAGGCCAAGCGAGAGTATATACACAGACTTAGGAACTTACCCACTGTGTCTTTTCCTGACCCAATAAAGATTGGCGTTACCGGTGAGTTCTTCGTCGTGCTTGATACTTTCGCCAATATGGACATAGAGATTGAACTGGGAAAGCTAGGAGTTGAGGTCCGGCGCTCTATATTCGTCCGAGATTGGGTTAGGTTCAACCCCTTTCTCAGCATTCTTGGTTTACGGGAGAAGGACAGGAGCCACAAGGCAGCGAAGCCGTATCTTTCCCGTCATGTGGGTGGTGACGGCTGGCAATCGGTGGGAGAGAAGGTATTGCACGCAAAAGATTGGGATGGAATTGTTCACCTTGAACCGTTTGGGTGTCTGCCTGAAATCACGGCTCGAAATATTATGCCGTCACTAAAAGAGAGACTTCCAGTGCTTAATATCATCTATGACGAACATACCGGGAAGGCAGGGATGATAAATCGTGTTGAAGCCTTTGCCGATATGCTATACAGAAAGAAAAGGAGTCAGGTAAAAGTATGCGTATAGGCATGCCCCATATGGGCAATCTATACATACCCTTTAAGGCTCTATTTGAGAGGCTGGGTATTGACTATATAATACCACCGGTCAATAACCAACGCACTTTGTCTCTGGGGGTTAAGTATTCCCCGGAGGGGCTTTGCATCCCGTTCAAACTGACTCTAGGCAACCTGATTGAAGCCGCCGAGCTGGGGGCGGATAGCTTGCTTATGCCCGGCGGCTCTGGCATCTGCCGCCTAGGTTACTACGCTAAGACCCAGGAACAAATTCTTCATGACCTGGGGTATAAGGTTGAAGTGGTTCAGGTAGGAGTTTCGGAACGGAAGTTATTCGGCTTACTTAAAATAATTAAGCGCTTGTCAAACAATGCCCCCTGGTCTAAGATTATCTCAGCCTTCCGCTTCGGTCTGGCTAAGCTAAATGCTCTGGATAAAGTAGAGAGAGTAGTGCAAAAAGTGCGCCCTGTAGAGCGGATAAAGGGCACCGCCAATCGTCTATTTACTAAAGCAATTGATGCTATTGACAGGGCAGGTGATTATGATACCCTGAAGAAGGTGCAGGTAGACTACGTTAACCAGCTCAATCAAATAGATAAGGATACCCAGTATGAGCCGTTGATAGTTGGCATTACCGGGGAGTTTTATGTAGTGCTGGAGCCATTCTCCAATCTGGATGTAGAGATTGAGTTGGGCAAGCTAGGGGTAGAGGTAAGGCGGGCGACCTTCGTTTCAGAGTGGACTAAATTCAGCCTGTTTCTAAACCCCCTGGGCATGAATGAAAAGGCCAGAATTCACAAGGCAGCCCAACCCTACTTGAAGCGGGATGTTGGTGGTGATGGCTGGGAATCAGTAGGGGAAAAGGTGCTCCACGCTAAAGAGTATGACGGCATAATTCACCTGGCACCATTCACCTGTATGCCAGAAATAGTAGCCCAAAATATCATGTCGACAACCAAGGAGGATATCCCGGTGCTAACCATACTCTGTGACGAGCAAATGGCTAAGCCGGGTATGTTAACCAGACTAGAAGCCTTCGTTGACCTGCTGGAACGCAAGCGGCGGGTGCGTAATAAGGCCCGACAGCAAGTAACCGTCTAAGGGGAGCTATGGAAGCCTATTTGGGTATAGATGTTGGCTCAGTAACCACCAAGCTGGCTGTGCTAGATGAGTATGATGAGCTTGTTACTCACATTTACCTGTTGACACAGGGCAAGCCCATTGAAATGGTGCAGCAAGGGCTGAAACAAATCAAACAGCAAATGCCTCAAGACGTTGATATTCGTGGCGTGGCTACCACCGGCAGTGCCCGCTACCTGGCTGGGGTTATCGTTGGCGCTGATCTAGTCAAGAACGAGATTACCAGTCATGCTGTGGCTGCCTTGCAGTATATCCCTGAGGTGCAAACTGTTATTGAGATTGGCGGGCAAGATAGTAAGATTATCATTATTAGGGGCGGGATAGTAATTGACTTTGGCATGAATACCGTATGTGCTGCTGGCACCGGTAGCTTTCTTGACCATCAGGCGCTGCGCCTTAATATGAGCATTGAGGAGTTTGCCCAGCGAGCCCTAGGCAGCCAGGCATCAGTGCGTATTGCTGGGCGATGCACTGTTTTTGCTGAATCAGATATGATACACAAGCAACAAATGGGGCATCGAATTGAGGACATCCTCTATGGACTGTGCCAAGCATTGGTACGCAACTACCTTAATAATGTTGGCCTAGGCAAGGATATTCAACCGCCAATAGTATTTCAGGGTGGGGTCGCCTTTAACCAGGGTATAGTGAAGGCACTTCAAGAAGAACTTGGCGCCGAAGTCATTGTTCCTGCCCACCATGAGGTCATGGGGGCGATAGGTGCTGCCTTACTGGCACGTGAAGAGATGCTAGGTAAAGACAATGGAAGCAGGTTTAAGGGATTTGGTGTGAGCGAGGTAAAGTATCACACCTCCTCATTTGAATGCAAATCCTGCCCTAACCTGTGTGAGATAGCTCAGCTTTCTCTTAATGGTCAGATTCTTGCCCGCTGGGGAGGTCGCTGTGACCTGTGGGAAAGAAGCCAAAGTAGCTAAAAGAGGAAATAGATGATAATTGCCGTTGATGCTGCTGGTGGTGAGTACGCTCCCCGTGAAATAATCAAAGGGGCGATAAAAGCAGTTGAGGAATATAAGGTAACTATTGCCCTGGTAGGTAAGAGAACCATACTCCAGATGCTGGCAAGACGCCATCTAAAGAAACCCGGCCTTACTATCATTGAGGCTAACCAGACTATTGAGCCTTGCGAGTCGCCAATAAAGGCACTTCGTAGCAAGCCAGAGTCCTCAATAGTCACCGGAATTAACCTGGTAAAAGATGGCTTCGCCTCAGCCTTCGTCTCGGCTGGCAACACTGGAGCCGTAATAGGCGCTGCCCTGCTTTACCTGGGAAAGATAGAAGGCATTGAGCGTTCAGCCATAGGTAGCTTTATTAATATTACTCCTTCAGCACCCGCCTTTCTCATCGATGCTGGGGCTAATGTCGATTGCCGACCGCAACACCTCGTCTGGTTTGCTCAGCTAGGCTCTGTCTATGTTAGAGAAATTCTCGGCATTAGTTTCCCACGTGTGGGCTTACTAAACAACGGCGAAGAGGAAACAAAGGGTAACCGTTTGATTCAAGAAAGCTATCAACTGCTCAAAAAGAGTAACTTGAACTTTATTGGCAATGTAGAAGGCCAGGATATATTGAAAAAAGCAGCCGATGTTATTGTAACCGATGGTTTCACCGGCAATATAGTGCTCAAGACTATCGAGGGTATGAGTGATAATTGGCTGTATTCGCTTGGTCAAGCCGGGCAAGTCTTTTCCAAAGCCTATCGCCTTCCAACGCGTGCTTTGCGCCGTGATATTGGGATGGACTCTTGGACCAAAAGATTGGACTACCAAGAATACGGTGGTGCCTGTCTCCTGGGAGTAAAAGGGAATATCATCATAGCTCACGGCCGCAGTCAGGCTAGGGCTATTAAGAATGCTATTGGTTTAGCCAAAAAGATGGTAGAACGAAGCATTTCACAAATAATTAGGGAGGAAAGTAATGAGTAAACCGCTTGAAGTAGCTGACGGCAATTTTGAGCAAGTTGTATTACAATCAAAGATGCCGGTGCTGGTCGACTTCTGGGCACCCTGGTGCCGCCCCTGTATTATGGCTGCCCCAGTGCTAGAAGAGCTAGCTGAAGAGTATAGCAGTAGAATAACCATTGCTAAGTTAAACGTTGATCAGAATGCAATAACTGCCGCTAAATATAGAATAATGGCTATTCCCAATCTTATTATGTTTAAAAATGGAAAGCCGGTCTCACAGATAGTCGGCTATAAACCCAAAGCAGAGCTAAAACGAGACTTGGATGCCGTTCTTGATTAAGCAGGCTATTCAAATTACCATAGTTGATGATAGTACGGGTGAGAAGTGCCACGCTCACTGTGGGGTAGACTGGTCTTCGGTAGAAACCATTGCTTTAGCTAGCCAGCGAATTAAGGACAGGTTTGGCGACAATATACAGTTGGAATACCTTGACCTGTCTAAACCGGTGGCTAATCGCCGTACCTTAGAATTGAACCAAGAGATCAAGAGTAAGAACCTCTCATTACCACTGCTGCTCATTAATGGCGAGCCTAGAATTTCAGGGCAATTTGATATTCACCAGCTACTAGATGCTATTGATGCTGAGGTGGAAATCAAATCATGAAAAAGGATTATGAAGTAATCATAATTGGTGGTGGTCCGGCTGGACTTAGCGCCGGACTTTACACCTCAAGAGCTAGGCTCGGTAGTCTGCTTATAGAAAAGATGGGAGTCGGTGGTCAGATAGCAGATGCCGAACAGGTGGACAACTACCCCGGTTTTCCTCAAGGTATTGGTGGTTTTGAACTGGGCCAGCTAATGCATCAGCAGGCAACCGAATACGGACTAGAAACTTTGCTTGCCGAGGTTACTGGTATCGAACTTCAAGAGCGACAAAAAGTGGTAAAGACCACTGAAGGCAACTTTGCCACCAAAGCAGTGATTATAGCCAGTGGTTCAGAACGGCGCAAATTGGG
>JAUWZL010000006.1 GCA_030615305.1 Dehalococcoidia bacterium | reverse complement strand
CATACTGCCACCCCAGCCATCAGCCAGGGATGTCCTGACCCCTTGCTTGAGCAGGTTGTGATAATCCTGGTCAACCCCGCTATGAGTTCGGTGCATTATCTCTACAATCTCCCTATCAATCCCCCTTGGGGCAACCCCCTTCTGCCGCCATAGCTCCTGTCTTTTCAGCGGTGCCCTTTTCAAGAAAAGGAGTTCACCCTCCTGCTTGCCAAACTCAGCCAGAGCCGCCTTACCAACATCAATGGCTATTTCCTGGTTGCTGCGGCTGCCGATTTCAACACCGAAATCCAGAGCCAGTTGCAGTAGCTTCTGCTCATCCTTGATTTTATAGCCCGGGGCTTCTCCCTTGGCTACTGAAATAAAGAGTTCGGCTGTTGCCCGGCCGTGGTCAGAGTGTGCCGCGGCACCGCCGGCTATCATACGCACGAAATTACGGGCGGCGATTGTCTCAGCAGTGGCGCCGCAGATACCACGCCGCTTTTTCTTTTCTTCTGGGGTTTCTGTCTTGCCTTTGGGCAGGGGGACACGGCAGGGGCCCATACCACAATTGCTGCAGCAACTGCCCACAGCACCTATGGGACAGGGCTTCATCGCCCGGGCACGGTCAAAGGCCAGGCTAATCTCAGCGCGGCAAGCCTTTTCTATCAGCATTGTGCTGGCTGGGTCAATGCTCTTCTTCTTTTCCTCTTCGGCCATTTTATGTCACTCCATTATTTAATGAGGCTATTAAGCTCGGCTATCATTTCTCGAACCAGCTTTATTGCTTCGGGATGCCTCATAATTACGATATCACCGCCAGCTAAAAGCAAGGCTATGGCTGACATAGCTTCCATTAAAATACCCCGTTTTTTGCTATCGCCGAGCTTGGGCTCTTCTTCAGTTGGAGTTTTTACTTCCTTGGTCTTCCAGGTTTCCCTGGCTATATTACAGATAATAGGAAACTGAAGTTTTTCATCCTGCTGGGTCAGGGCGGCTATCCTTATTCTCTCCATTACTGAATAGGCATATTCAATGCCGTAACCTATGCCACTGACAGTTGGATTTATTATAATCTTGTCATCAGGAACCCCAAGATTGCCCAGTAGAATGTTAAGCTGCTTGGCCAGGTTTATGTCTATCGGGGTTGAAGCAATTACCGTATGATTATAGCCAAGGGCGGAGGCGGCGACCTTTTTATAGTCTCCCTCTTCAACCGGGCCCACTATCAGGTTCTTCCCCTGACAGACTTCGCAAATCTTCCTCAGCACTTCGGTGTCCTTATCATGATTGCCGGTTCCCCAGACGATTAAAGGAACAGTTATAGCATCGGCTACCTTTTTAACAACTTCGGCGGCTTCATCCGCCCCACGATTGAGCCCATTGGGGTCAGTACTTTCAAGCTGAAGACAGATCATCTCTGCCTCATAATCATTGACGCATTTCTTCGCCCAGGCGACCGGGTCATCGGTTACCCCGACAAAGGGCTCAAGTGCTGCCTCGGGCCAGTTATCAGGCGGCGCATCATACACCTCCATGGCTATTTTGGGTAGCTGTGGCATGCCTCCTTCAAAAAGGTGGAAGGGATAGGCTGTCTCGCCACCTACGGTTACCGCTTTATCCCCTTTACCCAGGGTTATCTCCTTGATTTTGCCGCTGTATGATAGCTTGGGAACCTCAAACACCATCTCTGTCTCCTAACTTATGCCGGGTTCTTTCTTTTTTCGCTGCCATACCACTCTTTGCCATACCAGTATCTTTCACCAGATTGAAGATATTTTAGCTGCTCCTGCCTGTCTCTTAGTTTCTGCCGCCACCTGCCGGCATCCTCTCCTTCGGGCTTACCCTCCTCAAAGGTTGCTCCCAGTACCTTGACCTTTTTCCGGCCGGGTGCATTCTTTTCCTCTATCTCATATTCCATCAGTCTCCTCCTTTTGGAAACTCCCTTAGAACCTAAACCTCCCCCTTGCATAGATTAGGGTTGGGGGAGAATAAAAGCAAGCTTTAGGCCAGCCCGGCGGCCAGCTTGGCTGCCTTTACCGTATTGGACATGAGCATGACTATGGTCATAGGGCCCACACCACCGGGCACTGGTGTAATGGCTTTGGCCTTCTCCTTAACCGACTCAAAATCAACATCTCCGCACAAGATAGACTTGCCCTCGGCCGTTTTCCCTATTCGGTGAACGCCAACATCTATTACCACTGCCCCTTCCTTGACCATATCGGCGGTAATCGCCCTTGGCTTTCCGCCGGCAGCGACAATCAGTATATCAGCCCTCCTGGTATGAGAGGCAAGATCACGGGTTCGGGTGTGGCACACAGTAACCGTGGCGTTGGCCCCGGCCTTCTTTTGCAGCAGAAGATTGGCTACCGGTTTACCCACGATATTGCTCCGGCCGACGATAACTACCTCGGCCCCTTCAGTCTCTATCCCTGAGCGGAGCAAAAGCTCCTGGATGCCGTGGGGAGTGCAGGGTAGATAGTCAGGCTCCCCGATCATAAGTTTGCCCACATTTACCGGGTGGAAGCCGTCAACGTCCTTCTTGGGGTCAATGGCTATAAGAACATTGCTCTCGTTAATATGCTTGGGTAAAGGCAGTTGCACCAGGATACCATGAATCTTAGGGTCTTTATTCAGCCGGTCAATGAGAGTCAGCAGTGTCTGCTCACTGGTTTCAACTGGCAGGTCGTGTCTCTCTGAATAGATGCCCAGGGCTTGGCATGTCTTTACCTTGGAGCCAACATATACCTGTGATGCCGGGTCATCACCTACAATAACAGTGGCCAGCCCGGGCACTAGATTGTGCTTATCTTTAAGTTGAGCAATCTCCTGCGTCAGCTCCTGGCGAATCTGTTTGGCAATTTCGGTACCGCTAATAATTTTGGCTGTCATTTTTGTCCCCTTTGTAGATTGTTTACAACAGTCAATCTTGGCCCAGAACAATGTTCATCAGCTCACCAACCGCATTGACTGCTTTTGAGGTATCGGGCAGGTCAAGAAGTGACCTTTGTTCCAGGTCATATTTATAGACTTCATCATCTAAAGGTATGGTAGCTATCGGTTCAATCCCCAGCCGGTCAAGTTCTTTAACAATGTGAACATCCAATGTGGCCGGGACGAAATTAATCACCACCGACTGCCTTGTCACCACAAGTTTTAGTTCAGTGATTAGCTCTCTTATGCGAGCCACCGTTCGTATACCCTTTACTGAATGGTCGGAAATTATAAACAGCTGGTCAATATTCTCGGTGGTTCTTCGGCTGAGGTGCTCCATTCCAGCCTCATTATCCATGACCATATAGGCATAATTTGGTCTTAGTTTGTCGATAAAGTTCTTAAGCACCGTGTTTGGGTAGCAGTAACACCCCGTTCCTTCACCCCTGCCCATTGATACTAAGTCTAGGTCCTCACTTTCAACGATGGTTTCATTCAGCTTAAACTCCAGGTAAGCCCCCTTGGTAAGACCGCTGGGTATGCTTATCTTATCCTCATTAAAGGCGGCCAGTATTGAACCAATGGTCTTCTCCACCCTGAGCCCCAGGCTTTCTGCCAGGTTAGCGTTGCCATCGGCATCGACTGCTAGGATTGGTACTAGCCTACTTTTTTTCAGGTATCGGATGATGAGACCTGCTATTGAGGTCTTCCCGCTACCGCCTTTACCAGCTACAGCAATAGAGAAACTCATAGCTTTCACCCTGCTTTTACTGAGGGAAATTCATCAGCATTAGTATGTGGTAAAAATAGAGCCGCCACGTAATTTCCCATAAAATCAGCATTTTCAGATAGCTCAAAATTGGTCATCATGTTGGCAATCCTTTGACCATCGCGGAGCAGGTCGGTAGAGAAGGAGGTTAATCTAGCTCCTAGTAGGGAACCATTGCCGATAAAGATAAATCTGTCCCGGGGCAGGTCGGGCAGAAGACCGATGGTGATAGCATTTTCAATGTTAATGTTACTGCCGAAGGTGCCAGCTATAATCACTTGCTCAACATTAGGGCACTTAGCACCCACGCTTTTAATTAGTGTCTGGCAGCCGGCATACATAGCCGCCTTAGACCTAATGAGGTTTTCAATATCTATTTCAGTAAAGACAATATCCTTGCCGATTTGGGTCTCTGGAGCCCAGGCAAGGACATACTCACAGCCATCTTCACCCTGTCTCAGCCTTTTAGTTGGCAGGTCGGTATTAAACTTGCCATTCTGGTCGATAACTCCGGTCTTAAGCATTGTAGCGGCAATATTTATCAGACCTGAGCCGCAGATTCCCTTGGGCTTGGCATTGCCGATAGTATAAATCACTGGCTCAAGAGTTGATGGACTGATGTCAAAACCCTCAATAGCCCCATAGGTGGCTATCATGCCATGTTTTACTCCACCCCCTTCAAAGGTAGGCCCGGCAGAGCAGGAAGCGGTTACCATCCAGTCCGAATTGCCAATTACTATCTCGCCATTGGTGCCAATATCTACATACAGCGTTACTGTTTTTCTCTGGTATACTCCGGCTCCAAGAATACCGGCCACTATATCGCCACCAACATAGCTAGCAACCGAGGGAATGGTGTATAGGTGAACATGTTCCTCTACCTCAATACCAAGGGAGCTTGCCCTGACCTGTGGCACAGTGTTAGCCGTCGGCACGTAAGGAGACAGCCTGAGATACTTGGGGTCAAGGCCTAAAAGGAGCTGAACCATTACCGTATTGGCGGCAACGACTATATGGGCAATATCCCCGATTTCAACCCTTGCCTGCTCAATTAGCTCTATAATGAGACTGTTAATAGTGGCTATAGCCGCCCGCTGCAGCTTTTTAAGGCCACCCGTTTTTTGAGCCCAGGCTATTCGGCTAATTACATCCTCACCATAACTTATCTGTCGGTTATAATCTATGCTCTGAGCTAGAACTTTACCCCGGTTTAAATCAAGTAACTGACCGCGGATAGCAGTAGTTCCAATATCAAAAGCCAGCGAGTAGTGCCTGACTCTGGTATCACCTGGTTCAATGTTTATCAATTTTACCCCTATCTCACTGTCTAACAGGATGGTAACGGTGACCTTCCAGTCACCATCACGCAAAACCTTGGCCAGCTTGCTGACCATCCCAAAGTCCACCGAGATTTTATCCGGGCAGTATAGCTGCCTTAAACCTCTTAGCAGCCGGGACAGGTCACTAATGTTATCTGTTAATGTTGGCGGTGGTAAATCAAGGTAGAGCTTACTAACCGGAGGATTAAATTGCCAGCCGACAGCCAGTGCTGCCGGTATTTTAGATGCTATCTCTATTTTTTCCCGGGTAAGGACTGCCTTCTCCAGCCTTGATTCTACCGGGATGTCAACAATCAAATCAGAGGTTATTCGGCTCTGACAAGACTGTCTTATGCCTCTTTCGTAGTCTTGGCTGGAGACCTTGTCCGTCCTGGTGCTTTCTACTTGGCCCTCTTTGATTAATACATTGCAGGTACCACAGACACCGGCACCGCCGCAGGAAGCATTGATGTGCACACCGGCGGCAATGACTGTTTCCATCAGATTGGCCCCTGGTGCAACGACAATATCAACATTGTCGGGCTCAAAGTGGACATTGTACTTCCTATCTGGCGGACTATCTGCCATAATTTTGCTCCTATAATGGTTAGAACAAGCCCTTGACCTTCCCCGTCTCCACGTCTACGTCTACTCTTCTGAAAGCCGGGTCAGACGATGTTCCCGGCATCAGCTTGATATCACCAGCCACCGGTACGGTAAAGCCGGCGCCACCATATATCAGGATGTCCCGGATAGGCAGTGTCCAGCCCTTGGGTCGCCCCTTTAGGCTCGGGTCGTGGGTCAGGCTCAGGTGAGTCTTCACCATACAGGTAGCCATATTCTGTATGTTAGGGTCTTTTTCCATCCGTTCGGCTTTAGCCTGTGCCTCAGGGGAATAGCTGACGCCGTCAGCCCCATAGACTTCCCTGGCGATGGTGTCAATTCTCTGACGTAGAGGGACATTATCCTGATAAAGGAGCTTGAAGCCCACATTGTCTTCACAGGCGCTAATTACAGCATCAGCCAGCTCTAGGGCACCGTCGCCACCCTTGAGCCAGTGCTCAGATACGGCAACCCTGGCACCAGCTTCCTCGGCTGCCCTTCTAATTATGGCAATCTCGCCTTTGGTGTCCGTGTGGAAGCTGTTGATGCATACCACCGGATTTACACCGGACTTTTTCACCGTCTCTATGTGGGCAACAAGATTGGCACAGCCCTTTTCCACCAGCTCAACATTCTCAACTGTATAGGCATCATCCAGGGGTTTGCCAGGAACTACCTTTGGCCCACCACCGTGCATCTTAAGTGCCCTGACGGTGGCCACAATGACGGCGCAGTTAGGAATCAGGCCACTTAAGCGGCACTTTATGTTCCAGAATTTTTCAAAGCCAATATCAGCGCCGAAGCCGCTTTCAGTGACATGGTAATCGGAGAGCTTTAATGCCACTTGGTCGGCAACGATAGATGACTGGCCAACGGCGATATTGGCAAAAGGCCCGGCGTGAACCAGTACCGGCTGACCCTCCAGAGACTGGAGCAGGTTGGGATTAGCCGCCTTTACCATCCAGGCAGTCATGGCGCCATCCACTTCCAGGTCTTTGGTGGTAATCGGGTTACCTTGTTTATCATAGGCAACGACAATCTTTGACATCCTGTCACGCAGGTCCGTGAGACTGGTAAAGACGGAGAGAATAGCCATGACCTCTGAGCTCACCGATATGGCAAAGCCCGACCGCATCATAAAGCCATCCATCTTGCCGCCTATGCCAATTATGATGTCCCTCAAGGCCTGAGCGCAAAAATCCATAATCCACTTCATCTCAACATTTCTGGGGTCAATATTAAGCCGCTTCAGATTTCTCTTGGCTAGAAACTCGTCAGTATTAATGAACTCATGCTGCAGGCGGGAGGTTACCGCCACCATAGCCAGATTGTGGGCATTGGTGACATTGTCTATGTCGCCTGTCAGCCCTAAGGAAAATGGAGTAAGCGGGATACACTGGGAAAGCCCACCGCCAGCGGCACTCCCCTTTATATTGAAGGTAGGGCCACCAGAGGGCTGACGGATGGCACCAGACACATTTTTACCCCTCTTAGCCAGTCCCGGAACTAAGCCCATAGCGGTGGTACTCTTGCCTTCACCCAATGGAGTGGGCGTGATAGCGGTAACATCAATATACTTAGCGTTGGGCCTGTCCTTCAGGCGTCTTAAAATGGTAGCGAAGTCAACTTTACCCAGATAGTGCCCATAAGGTAGCAGTTCCTCATCCTTGATGCCCCATTCATCAGCTAACTGGTGAACCGGTTTCATGTATTTTTCGGCTTCTTCAGCAATCTGCCAGTCAGCTAGCTTGGTTGGGTCCAGTGATGTGATGTCAAATTTTGTCATCCTGATTTGTCTCCTTTCTGCTATCTATGTTTATTGCTAAAGGTAGTGGCACCTCTAATTATTTCATAAATCTGTGCTTCCTGGTTAGTTTGTCTTTGCCTCAGCGGTAGACACCAGTTTGTGATAGATGTCTTTAACTGCTGCCATAATACCCGGGCTGGCCTCAAGAAGGGGCAGGTTATTGATTTCGGCCTGCACCATGGCCTGGTCATAGGGAATGAAGCCAAGAAAATTAAAGCCCTTAAGACTGGAGGTTACAAATTCTTTCTCTGATTGGCCATGGATTTTATTGCCTACCAAAGCAACATTCTGAAGCCCGATGTCTTTTGCCAGTTTGTCTATTCTAAAGGCAGTTTCAATGCTGCCCCTACTGGGTTCTACGACAATGATTAGTTTGTCCACTGCCTTGGCGGTACCACGTCCCAGATGTTCTATGCCGGCTGCCATATCCAGGATGACCACTTCATCACGGGCGATAAGTAGGTGGGCGAGCAGGGCGGCAAGTAGGGCATTTTCGGGGCAGTAACAGCCGGTGCCACCCTTCTTAACCGGCCCCATAACTAGCAGTCTAATTTCATCATGCTTTATGGAATACTTCTCCGGTATGTCATCAACTTTGGGATTAATCCTAAAGTAGAGGCCGGCCTGACCAGGCTTGGTCTCTGTCCTCTCCGCTATAAGCTCTTTCATTTCAGATATAGGGGTTATTTTATCAGCGTCGGGAAAGCCAAGCGTGGCCGACAGATTAGCATCAGGGTCAGCGTCTATGGCTATAACAGAGTAGCCGGACCCAGCGAATATCCTGGCAAGGAGCGATGCTAATAGTGTCTTGCCTACGCCACCCTTACCGCTAATAGCAATCTTCATAAAAATCTTTATTTTTGTTATAATACAACCGATTTCTACCAACAGGAAGTCTATTAAAATAGGGTTGCTATTGGCTACCTTTGTTATTGTATATAACTCTAGCTGAAGTTATAGACCACTGATAATATAAAGAGTAATAGATAGGTAGTATAAGGTAAAGCTGAGTGAACCGTCAAGTACTCAAGTTCTAGCTCAATTTTAGGTTACTCAGCATGATGGAGTGATAGAATTAGCCATGCATCATACACTGCCCTTCTACGGATGGTATCAGCATAGGTTTCTAAGGCTTTATATGTTCCTAATTAAACTGACTCGCCTGCCACTAGTGGGTAGGTTGGGGCGCTGGTTAGCCAATAGCTATGGCAGGTCTAAACATGGCGGCTATCTCATTACACTGGAGGAGGCGGAGAAGATAATAGATGCCTCTAACAGCGTATCCCTGGGCCCGTGTGGCTGCCGCCAGGCTTTTCACAATTGCAACTTGCCCATAATGACCGAGATAGTTGTCTCTGCCGGAAGGGAGGTATATTCCAAGAAAAATAACAAAGAGTTTAATCAGATTTCAAAAGAGGAAGCCAAGGGAGTTTTGCGGCACTACCACCGAAGTAATGTAATTCACACCATTATGCATTGCCAGGGTCTGTTCTATGCTATCTGCACTTGCTGTTCCTGCTGCTGTGTGCCCTACCGCTTGAAGCGAGACTATAATATAGAGTACGCTTTAGTAAGAAACAAGAATATTGTAGACGATTACCTGAAGCAACTTTCAGAAGAGGAGGTATAAATGCAAATTAGAAAGAAATACCAGAATATAAAACCGGAACTACTTTTTGATGAACTCAAGGACCTTATTGTAAAACAGGGGGCCACTGTGGGTGAGGCCAGGATGGAAACCTATTCTTTGCCCAGTGATTCATCATCATTTATTTCCCGGGGCACACTGACCTTCAAAATGCCGGCTGAGCCTGATAAACCGGCCAAGGAGTGTATCAGGGGCCATATTGTCGGTTCAGCTAGGGGTGAGACCAAGTTAATGCTTGATATTGATGAGGGCCTATTTTCTCAGGACAAGGTGGCTTCCTTTCAAGATGACCTGGATTTTATGCTTGGCTCTTACGAGATAAAACCGAAATAGGCATATCAAGCTTATCTATAGTATAGGTTATATTCGTGAGTTCATTTGAAGAATATGGTGCTGTAGGCTATAATCAGCCTTAACATCTAACATTCACAGGGGATAACTTTGCTTAGAAGCCATAGCTGTGGCCAATTGAATAAAGAAAGTACTAGCACCAGGGTAACTCTGGCTGGTTGGGTTGACCGCCGCCGCGACCATGGCGGCCTGATATTCATTGACCTGCGAGACCGGGAGGGCATAGTACAGGTGGTCTTTAATCCGGAGAAATCAAAGCCGTGCCACGAGATAGCCAGCGAGCTCCGCAATGAATATGTTATACAGGCTGGCGGTGAGGTTACCCTCCGCCCTCCGGGTACCGAGAACCCCAAACTGGCCACCGGTGATGTTGAGGTTATCGCTGACAATGTTCAGATACTAGGTACATCTAAGACGCCACCCTTCTATGTCAATGAGGATATAGAGGTTGAGGAAAACCTGCGTCTTAGATACCGCTATCTAGACCTTAGACGGCCTCGGATGAAGGCGAATCTGGTTCTTCGGCATCGTGTGGTCAAGTTTATGCACGATTTCCTGGATGCCAGGGGTTTCATTGAGGTAGAAACGCCGATCTTGATAAAGAGCACACCCGAGGGTGCTCGTGATTACCTGGTGCCCAGCCGTATCTATCCCGGTAAATTCTACGCTCTGCCCCAGTCCCCGCAACAATTAAAACAGCTACTTATGGTAGCCGGCGTGGAGAAATACTACCAGATAGCCAGATGTTTTCGTGACGAGGACACCCGTGCCGACCGTCAACCCGAGTTTACCCAGCTTGATATAGAAATGAGTTTTATTGATGAGGAGGACATAATAAACCTGCTTGAGGAGCTCTTCACTAGCCTTATGGAGACTATTAAACCCGAAATGCGCCTGATAAAGCCCTTCCCCCGGTTGACCTATGCCGAGACAATGGAGTGTTATGGAACAGACAAGCCCGATTTACGCTTCGGCATGGAGATAAAGGACCTTTCGGACATAGCTGCCCCGTCTAGCTTTACCATATTTAGTTCTGCTGTGGCTACAGGCGGACGGGTGAAGGGCATCTGCGCCCCTGGCTGTGCTAGCTATACCCGCCATCAGCTTGATGAACTAAATGAGCTAGCCAGGGGTCTTGGCGCCCAAGGCTTGGTGACTATGTCGCTGGACGCTTTAACCATTGAGGGGGTAAGGTCTGTGGCCGCCAAATACCTCACCCTTGACCAGATTAAAGAAATTGCTCTGCGCTTGGCTGCCAGCGAGGGTGACCTGCTACTCATCGTCGCCGGTGAAAATAACCTGATTAACACGGTACTGGATAAACTGCGGCTTGAGATGGGGGACCAGCTTAAGCTGGCAGCCCCTGATCTATTTGCCTTCGCCTTTATTGAGGAATTCCCGTTGCTTGAGTGGAATGGGGATAGTGGACACTGGCAGCCAATGCATCACCCGTTTACGGCACCCAGGGATGAAGATGTGCCCCTGCTGGATACGGCACCGGAAAAGGTGTATGGCCGGCACTATGACTTGGTGCTTAACGGCTATGAAATAGCTGGTGGCAGCATCAGGATTCACACCAGCGAGCTGCAGAGAAGGGTCTTTCGGCTGATGGGTTATAGTGACCCGGAGGTTAAACAGCGTTTCGGGCATTTGTTGGAGGCTTTTGGCTACGGTGCTCCACCTCACGGTGGTGTCGCCGCCGGCATTGACCGTTTTTTGATGCTGCTAGCAGGAGAGGAAACCATCAGGGAGGTAATTCCATTTCCCAAGAACCAGAATGCTGTTGATTTGTTATTTGATGCACCTTCACCAGTTTCTGAAGAGCAACTTGCTGAATTGCACCTGTATCTTCGGGAAGAATAGATTATAGCTTTAGAGGTGATAATGAAAGTATTGAGCAAAAAGATAGAGAAGAGCCAGGCACTGCTGACCATTGAGCTTGAGCCCGCTGAGGTAGAGGAATCATTGGACAAGTCTTATAACCGGCTAGTTAAGGAGACGAATATCCCCGGCTTTCGTAAGGGAAAAGCGCCGAGGTCAGTGCTGGAACAACATATAGGGAAGGAAGGTCTTCTTGAGGATGCCCTGAATAGTTTATTGCCTAGGGTTTGTGCCGATGCCATTGCTGAGCAGAAGATTGAGTTTATTGCCCGACCTGTTATTAAGGTAACTCAAACTGAGCCGGTCGTATTTGAGGCGACAGTATCACTACCACCAAACATAAAGCTCGGCGACTATTATCGCATTAAAATGAAACCAGAACCGGTAAGATTAAAAAAAGATGATGTTAGTGCTGTAATCAAGCAGTTGCGCCATCAGTGTGCCACCTGGGAGCCGGTAGAACGTCCGGTGGAGTTTAACGACCTGATTGTCATTGATGTTGACAGCAGTATTGACGGTAAGCCTTTCATTGGCGAGAAAGGAGCCCATTATCAGCTCACTGCTGGTAGCTCCTTCCCAGCGCCGGGATTTCCGGAGCAGTTAGTTGGCATAAAAAGGGACGAAGAAAAGGAGTTTGAACTAAAACTGAAGGATGACTATCCCGACAGTGAACTAGCCGGGAAAGAAGTGTTGTTTAAAGTAAAGGTTATTGAGGTAAAGGAAGAGAGATTGCCCGACCTGAATGATGGCTTTGCTAAGGGGGTTGCTCCGGGCATTGAAACCCTGGACTCACTTAGACAGCGGATTTCTGCCGACCTGAGGAAGAAGGCCGAGGAGAAGGCCAGAATTGATTTTGAGAAGCAGGTTCTCGATGCCGTGGTCAAGAAAAGTGAGGTGGAATTCCCCCCTATATTGATAGATATGGAGGTTGACCATATGGTTAACCAGCAACTAGAGCGATTGAGAACGGCTTCTAAAGATCGGGATGAATATGTTAAGAGGCTTGAAAGCATGCCAGAAGAAGAGTTGCGAAATAAATACCGGCCGTTGGCTATTGATAGGGTTACCAACTCTCTAGTATTGAGTAAGGTTGCCGAGGAGGAAAAGGTTGAGGTCAGCGATGCCGAGATTGATGCCGAAGTTGAACGGATGACCCAAAACGCAGGTGACAAAAAGGAGGCGCAACAGAAGCTCTTAAATACCCCTCAAAATCGAGGGTCTATCGGGCAAATGCTAGCCACACGAAAAACTATCCAGCGGCTGGCAGAAATAGCCAAAGGTTCCGGCAAGAAAAATAAGACGAAAAAGGAGGCAAAATGAGCATTGAACCAGTGAATGTTATTCCCATGGTGATTGAAAGCAGCGCCAGGGGTGAGCGGGCTTATGACATATACTCACTCCTTCTTAAAGAGCGCATTATCATGTTGGGTATGCCCATTAATGACCAGGTGGCTAATATTACTATTGCCCAACTTCTCTTCCTGGAACGTGAGGACCCGGATAAGGATATCCAGCTTTATATTCACTGCCCCGGTGGCATTATCAGCGCTGGTCTGGCTATTTACGATACCATGCAGCTGATACGCCCAGACATTTCTACTATCTGTGTTGGGCTGGCAGCCAGTATGGGAACGCTTCTCCTTTGCTCTGGAGCCAAGGGCAAACGTTTCACTCTACCTAATGCTACCATTCATATGCATCAGGCAGTTGGCGGTGCTCAGGGGCAGGCTGCTGATATTGAAATTGCCGCCCGCGAGATTATGAGGCTGCAGGACATTATCAGGAGTATTCTGGTAAAACACACCGGGCAGCCGCTGGAAAAGGTAATCCACGATACTGACCGCGACTTCTACCTCAACCCTGAGCAGGCAGTGGAGTATGGCATTGTGGATGAGATACTGGGCAAGCCATCAGAAGAGGTAGCCAAAAAAGGCAAATAGTAGTTATAGCTGCTGGTTATAGAGCTTGCGGTAACGCTGGGCAAGTTCGGTGGCGGTGGGTAGTCCCTGTCGGGCTCCCCATTTGGTGATAGAAAAACGGGCGACAATATCACCCAGAAGGCCGGACTGCTCAAGGGTCTTCCCCTTGAGCAGTCCGTAAAGAAAACCGGCAGTAAAAGCATCACCAGCCCCAGTGGTATCTACTACCGGGGCTACATTTTGGCTTTTGGACTTAATGACATAACTGTTTTCAGCATCTCTAATGTAGCTAACTGCACTGACCCTTTCCTGGCTAGCAACTTCACCCTGTAGTTCCAGCTCTAGTCCTCTACCCAAGGTAACCACAACTGTACGGCAACCCTGCTCAAGGCAGGTTTCGGCACCGACAGTAAAATCGGCACTAGTCAACTTTCGCATCTCACTCTCATTAACAAAAAGTACATCAGTCCTAGATAGGATAGGGGCTAGAGCCTTGAGCCCCTTGGCGGCGTAGAGTTCCCCGGGGGAGAAACTGACCTTCACCGAAGGCTCTAGCTTATTCGTTAGCTTCAATAGAACCTGGAACTGCCTGTCATCAGCAAAGGAGGAGAGGTGAATCAGATTCGCCTGCTTTATATAGGCCAAGTCCAGGTCATCCAGGGCCAACAGGTTATTAGCCCCGGGCATGATATAGAGGGAACGCTTGCCTGTCTTATCACTGAGGCACAGTACTTGTCCAGTTTTTGCCCCCCGCTTTATATTGATTCGGC
>JAUWZL010000083.1 GCA_030615305.1 Dehalococcoidia bacterium | reverse complement strand
CCCGTTTTTAATGCACTAAAGCGCATGGAAGCTGAACACCCCATAGAAATTGTCGGCAAAGAGCTACGAAAGATGATGCCGTGGCTGAAGGGAAAGTAACAGCAAATTCCATTGAAGGTGGAATATGGATAAGGTAATTGTCTTTGATACCACCCTGCGGGATGGGGAGCAGGCGGCGGGGGGCATGCTGAATATCCAGGAGAAGCTGGAGATAGCCAGGCAACTGGAGAAGCTTGGGGTGGACATTATTGAGGCTGGCTTCCCCATTGCCTCACCGGGTGATTTTGAGGCAGTAAGAGCTATCGCTAAAGAGGTTCGCACTCCCACTATCTGTGGCTTGGCTCGGGCTCACCCCGAGGATATAGACCGGGCCTGGGAGGCGATTAAAGACGCTGAGCACCCACGAATACATGTGTTTCTATCGGCTTCAGATATCCACCGTGTTTACCAACTGAAGAAGAGCCGCGAGGAGATTTTGCAGACCTCTCGGGATATGGTAGTCCGGGCAAAGAAATATACCGATGATGTTGAGTTTTCACCGATGGATGCCAGCCGAACCGAGCCGGAATATATCTATCAAATCCTGGAGGCAGTTATTGACGCTGGAGCGACAACGGTAAATATCCCAGATACCGTTGGCTATGCTATTCCTGATGAGTTTGGCGGACTCATTAAAGGAATTTTCAACAATGTGTCCAATATTAGTCGGGCTGTAGTTAGCGTTCATTGCCACAATGACCTAGGTCTGGCGGTGGCTAATAGCCTGGAATCGCTCAGACGCGGGGCAAGACAGATTGAGTGCACCATTAATGGCATTGGCGAAAGAGCGGGCAACGCCTCGCTTGAGGAGATTATAATGGCGGTTAAGACCCGCAAGGACTTCTTTAACCTGGCGACCAATATTGACACTACACAAATCTACAGAACCAGCCGACTGGTAAGCGAGCTAACCGGTTTCATGGTTCAACCAAATAAGGCAATTGTTGGCGCCAATGCCTTTCGTCATGAGTCAGGGATCCACCAGGACGGTGTAATCAAGATGCCGATAACCTACGAAATAATGAACCCCAGAACCGTCGGCATACCAGCTAGCAGCTTGGTGCTGGGTAAGCTTAGCGGGCGGCACGCCTTTAAAGAGCGACTGACTGAGTTAGGCTATAGCTTGAGTGAGGAAGACTTCAATCGTGCCTTTTCCGCATTCAAAGAGCTAGCTGATAAAAAGAAGAAGATTACAGATAGGGACATTGAATCCTTGATTGCCCAGGAGCTGCGTACCATCTCTGAGGTCTATCACCTTGACCGCGTCCAAGTGTCTTGCGGAGATAGGGGGATCCCTACCGCCTCAGTTAAGCTTATTGCCCCTGACGGTCAAGTTGTTGCTGATGCTGCCCTAGGCGCGGGTCCGGTGGATGCGGTATATAAGGCAATTAACCGGCTGGTAGGGGTACCCAATGTGCTCACTGAATTTACCGTTAAATCAGTAACCGAGGGCATTGATGCTATTGGTGAGGTGATGATAAGGATAGAGAGTGAGGGTATAACGTATACCGGGCGGGGTGCTGATACCGACATTATCGTCGCCAGTGCCAAAGCCTATATGAATGCCCTTAATAGGTTACTGGCGGCTAGAAAAGTAGCCGGTAGTTCCTGAACTGGGGGCTAAGGTGGGAATCGAGGTAGAGATGCTTCTGCGCCTTCTGCTGGCGGCAGCACTGGGAGCAGTTATTGGCTATCAGCGAGAGAGAGCCGGCAAACCGGCTGGACTAAGGACTCACGTTCTCATCTGTGTTGGTGCCGCCCTATTTACCATAGCTTCTCTTTATGGGTTTGGGGCTGGCGCTGATCCAGCTAGAGTGGCTGCGGGAATAGTGGCCGGTATCGGTTTCCTTGGTGCCGGGGCTATTATGCGCACCGGCGAGGGCATTGTAGCTGGACTGACCACCGCGGCTACTATATGGGTGGTGGCTGCTATCGGTCTAGCTGTCGGTGCCGGTTTGTACTTGGCTTCAGCGGTTGCCACCGCCTTGACACTGGTCGTTCTATTTCTGCCTCATCCCATCCGCTGACTGCCTATTTCAAGGAGGAGTGCACTAGGGGGTAAGGCTCAATGTCTAAAACATACAAAACCTGGCGGGAGAAACTAGAAAAAGAGCAAGAGCCCAAGGTGGTTGATGTCCCGCCAAAGATGGCAAAAAGGTTTGGCACCGGGAAGATGCTTATTCCCACACCGATTCTTGTTGACGCCTTAATCCGCAGGGTCGAGAAGGGGAAACTGGTTACGATAAATCAAATCAGGCAGCGTCTGGCAAAGGATTTCAAGGTTGATACCACCTGTCCCCTCACCACCGGGATTTTCCTCCGCATCGCCGCCGAAACCGCCGAGGAGGATTTAAGCCGGGGAGCGGCGGAGATAACCCCCTACTGGCGAGTGGTCAGGGACGATGGCAGTTTGAACGAAAAACTCCCCGGTAGCATAGACGCCCAAGCCGTCCATCTGGAAAAAGAAGGGCACATTATCGAGACGGGCAAGGGCAAAAAACCACCAAAAGTGAAGGATTTTGAGAAGGTATTGCCACAGTTATAGGCTGCACCGCGCTCGGCGGGCTTATTGAGTATACTAAAAAGTGATTAGCAGGAGGTCATAGAATGCAATTTAATCTGGCGGTTTTACCCGGTGATGGTGTTGGTCCTGAGGTTGCTGGTGAAGCCATCAAGGTCTTGCAGGCGATAGGCAGAAGGTTTGGGCACAGTTTCGACCTAGACTATGGCTTGGTGGGCGGGGTGGCTATTGATGAGACGGGAACAGCATTGCCTGCAGATACCTTGAAAATGTGCCGACACAGTGATGCGGTGCTGCTCGGTGCCGTGGGTGGACCTAAGTGGGATGACCCCAAAGCAAAGGTTCATCCTGAAGATGGTCTGCTGGCATTGAGAAAGGGACTGGGGCTATTCGCCAATCTACGCCCGGTGAAGGTCTTTCCTATGCTTGCTGACTCCACCAACCTGAAACCGGAGGTTATCAGAGGGGTGGATTTCATATTTATTCGCGAGCTTACTGGCGGGCTCTACTT
>JAUWZL010000090.1 GCA_030615305.1 Dehalococcoidia bacterium | reverse complement strand
CAATACCCTGATATCGTTCTTGATAAGCTCCTGACCCTGGTCGGAGCACATGAATTTATTGTCACGGACTACCACTACCCCATCCAAATCCTGGGCAAAGCTTGCCACCTCGCCAACATCAACCGTGCCGGCGATATTGCTACCGCAGTGGCAGACATATACCCCAGTCCTAGGTTCCACTGGCAACCTCCTGCTTTTGCCTGGATATATGCTCTAGCACCGGTCTGGGTGAGACAATGTTGGTACCTAGCCCTAGGGATTCGGCATCAATGCCCAGGGCAAGGCCAATAAGCTGGGTAACGAACAAAACGGGCAAGTTAAAACTAGTCTTGAACCTGCTATTGACCTTGCTCTGATATGCATCAAGATTTATCTGGCACAGCGGGCAGGGGGTGACGATGCACTGGGCCCCACCCTTGACCGCATTCCTCAGTAACTTATAGATTAGCCCCAGGGCCATACCTTCTTCGGGGATAATTAAAGAGCCGCCACAGCAACGGTTCTTCATAGGAAAGGAAACAGCCTCAGCGCCCAGGCTGATCACCAAACGGTCAAGTTCTTGTGGTGCCTCAGGGTCATCAAAACCAAAGTTAGGACGCACCAGTTGGCAGCCATAATAGGGAGCCACCCTAAGCCCGTTAAGTCCTTGCTGAACCTTAGCTGCAATGACCTCAGGGCTAACATCATTGACCAGTACCTCGGTTAACAACCTGATTTTTACCCGGCCTTGATACTCCAGATTAGCCACTGCTAGAGCCTGGTTTACCTGACTCATCAGCCGGGGATTGTCTTTAAGCTGTAGGTTAGCTTTGGTAAAGGTAACGAAGCATCCAGTGCAGGGTGTCACCAGGTCAAGCCCGGTCTTCTCTGCCAGGGCCAGGTTGTAAGCCGCCACCGGGATAGCTTCTATTTCATCCAACGAGCCATATGGAGTGGAACCGCAGCAGGTCCAGCCCTCCAGTTCTTTTAATTCTATTTCTAGTGGTTTGGCTACCGCCTTAATTGAAAGACCGAGACCAGTTGCTGTAGCCTCGGTGGAACAACCAGGGTAGTATGAATAGTACCTCACCGTCTACCTCTAACCTCCCGGAACTTTGCTATAACCCGGTTTAGGTCTTTTCGGCCGCTTACCCGATGAGCTCTAAGCGGCAGGCGCCGGTGCCAGAAGAGGCGTAAAGCCACGGGCAGCATACTGAGAGCTTTAAGTGGATTGGTAGTCAAGTAATACCTGAGCATCATGCCTAATTCGTGGACTCGCCCGTTACTCATCACAGAGCTAACAAAGCTGCGGTACATGACTGGAGTATGGGTTCCCTTAACTCTATAACCATGCCTAGCCGCCAGTGATTCCAGAGAATGAGCCAGCTCGGTCGGATTCACATCACGGGGACATCGCTCGGCACACATATAGCAGGAGAGGCAATACCACATGGAACTGCTAGATAAGACCTCATCACGCATCCCAGCCCGAATCAGGGCTATAATCTTTCGCGGTGGATATTCCATCTCACTGGCGACAGGGCAAGAACCGACGCAAACACCACATTGAATACAGGCATATATATTTTTACCGCCAGGGGTGGCCGCCACCTCGGCAACAAAACTCATACCATATATTATCATAAAGCTATTTAGCCATCAACTCTCCAGTGAAGCTTCTGGCTATTTGTCCCAGTTGCCACCATCATGATAAACTTCACTGTTAAACAAGGAAATTCCCTATGAAGATACTGGTAACCAACGATGATGGTATATTCGCCTTAGGATTATGGACTCTGGTCAGGGAATTAAAGAGTATTGCCCAGGTAGTAGTTGTAGCTCCAGATAGAGAACAAAGCGCCACCGGTACCGCTGTTACCCTTCGCCAGCCACTAAGAGTGCAAAGAGTAGCCCCTATGGTAACAGATATAGAAGCCTTCTCAGTGGAGGGCACCCCATGTGATAGTGTTATCCTGGCATTGGGCAAGTTAATGAAGAACAGTGCAGACCTAGTCATTTCAGGCATAAACCAGGGTCCCAATCTGGGCGATGATATACTCATCTCAGGGACGGTAGGTGCCGCTCTACAGGGTTACCTGCGCGGTCTGCCCGCTTTGGCTATCTCAGTGGCTGGTGCAGAAAAAGACTACCTAGACACCGCAGCTAAGCTAGCTACACTGCTGGCTAAAAGGGTCCAGGCCAATACCTTATCGGCGGATATCTTCCTTAATATCAACCTGCCTGGCCTGCCTCTAGCCGAGATTAAAGGGTTAAAGATTACCCAACCGGCCCACAAGACCCACATTGATACCGTAGAAGAAAGGCACGACGGGAAACGGGAGTACTACTGGCTAGTGCGACATAAGTTGGGCACCGATGCCAGTGAAGCAGCAGATATCCGGGCACTGGAGCAGGGCAATATCTCCATCACTGCTTTGCATAACACCCTTTTCCAAAAGCCTTTATCAGGTATCACAGAGAGCTTTTGTTCAGAACTTTTCCAAGAGCTGAAAAAAGCCTGAAAGGTTGCTCCAGCAAGCTATTGACATACTGCCCATAGCTTTAATACAATTAGACTAGAAGCTTCAGCCACCGACCAGTCAGGCGGTGAGTTAAAGAAGAACAGGTTATATATCAGTCGCTTGGATCGGATGCGACCGAGACGGCAATAATTTTAAAGCCTTCTCCGGCTGTATCGGAGGGGGCATTTTTATTAACAAATGAGGACTAGAATGCTTAAGATAGGATTCATTGGGGCTGGAACAG
>JAUWZL010000074.1 GCA_030615305.1 Dehalococcoidia bacterium | reverse complement strand
GCCGATAGCCCCTGTCCCTCAGGTGGGCTATGAATTCCTTGGCATTGGCGGTATTTGGCTCACTACTCGAAAGCCAATTGCTATAGCTTACTAATATCTGCCGATACTTTGCGACTGTGCTAGGGTTAAGATCGTCCTGCTTCAGCTTTTGGTAGTAATCTTCAAGAACCGTTGCCATATCTAAAGGATACCACTTGCCAGTTGGCAAACTGTCTACAAGCTGAGAACAAAGACTTTTGACAATTGCCTGAATCTGGCTTTCAGGTAGTCCTGTAGCTCGGCTTACAGGTTTACTTGGCCTCTTTTTTATTCTGAAAAAACTAATTATTAAGAGTTTTTTCACCTCTATACTGGGGTTGAGAAAATGGCAGAAATGGCTTAAAAAAAGAGAGCTTATGAGCTTAAACAGGGTTGGAGATGCAGTGCCAGCAACTGTCAGCTGGTTTGCCACTCGGGGCTTATCAGTATTATATTTAGCGGTAATGCAACCCCTTAATCCGTTAGCTCACGAGTTTATCCTCTTCTGTGCGCACCGCCGTGGTGGAGAGTGGCCAGCTCTTTACGATGAGATGTGCTGGGTGGCCGGGCACCGGCTGTTCCATGATATGGGCTATACGGAGTTAAGCCGGGTGGGGCTATCCTTTGGCCTGGACAATATTGAGCGCACTATCAGGATGGTAGATACTGTTATCTCCCGACCACCAGAGCCCTTGCCGTAGCGCCATAAACCAGGCTAATTCGTGTTTTTATTTGTTCCTGCCTTGCGCCCTGCTAGCTTTAGCTATAAAGTAGCTTTCTTTGTTTCGGCATAGTTGATAAACTATGCTATAGAACGCTTAGGGGGTGAATCCGATGCCGAGAAAAACTAAGATATTGCTAATAAGCCTGTTATCAGTTGCCATCCTTGTCCTTGCCTATGGATTTGGCTATGGCCTAGGTCTCAGAGACAGTCCGTCGGGGCCGGCCTTTGCCAGTGTCGAGCAGGCATGGGATATCATCCTCAGCGACTATGTAGAAAAGGATAAGATTGATGTTGAAGAGTTGAGTCAGGCCGCTATTAAGGGTATGGTGGAGGTATTGGATGACCCCTATACCACCTATCTGGATAGGGAAAACTACCAACTGAGTTACGAAGACCTAGAAGGGAAATTTGAGGGTATTGGGGCTGAGATAACTATAAGTGATGGGCAGCTGACGGTTATCGCTCCCTTTGCCGGCTCACCAGCCGCTGAGGCCGGTATCCAGTCCGGTGACGCAGTCCTGGAGATTGACGGCGTTTCTACCTCAGGGATAGGCCTATATGAGGCAGTACTAAAAGTCCGGGGGCCAAAGGGGACTCCGGTCAGGCTTCTCATCCTCCACCTGGGTGAGACCGAGCCTGTGGAGATAGTGGTTATCAGGGATGAGATTGAGGTCCCCAGTGTCCATTTTGAGATGAGGGGTGACATCGCCTATATTAATATCAATTTTACTGAGAAGACCAATGAAGAGCTATCGCCAGTGCTGGAGGCTATAGCCGCAGAAAAGGCTATCGGTATCATCCTTGACCTGCGTCATAATCCTGGTGGCCTTTTGGGGGCAGTGGTTGATGTTGCCAGCCGCTTTCTGGCCGAGGGTGAGGTGGTCGTCAGTATCAGGGATAACGAGGGCAACCTTGGGACCATCAAGGTTAATCGCCAGGAAATAACCACTGACCTGCCAATAGTGGTGCTGGTTGATGGCTTCAGTGCCAGTGGCAGTGAGGTACTAGCTGGGGCGCTTCAGGACCATGGTCGGGCTACCATCGCCGGCACCACAACCTTCGGCAAGGGTAGTGTCAATTACCTTATTCAGCTAGAGGATGGTTCCGGGTTATATATTACTGCTGCCCGCTGGCTGACGCCTAATGGCAGCCTTATAGAAGGCAAAGGGATTGTCCCTGATATGGAGCTGGAACTTAGCGGAGAGGATGCCATCCAGTGGGCTATAGATTACCTGCATGGTGATAGATGAGTTATTTTGATTTTGTATGATATATTTTGTATTATGATATATAAAAATAAATTAAGGAGGTTAAAGTGGTGAAAATTGTAAGCCTGTGTAGTGATCAGAGTTGTTGTCCGGTGGTTAAAATAGCCGATGACCGTGTTGAAATCGGGGAAGAAGATAACATCTGTGTTCTCAAGAAAAGCGAGTGGGAGACACTGAAGAAGAAGATTTTAGACAGAGAGATTTAAGCAATAGCTTGGTAATAAAAATCCAGAAGAGAGCAGGGCTAATTGCCCTGCTCTCTCTTTTTATCCAGAGGCACGAGCCGTTATTTGACCACTTTGCCTGTGATAGCCTATAATCCGTAAATAAACCTGAGTAATCTTATTAAAGCCATGAGTGTATTACAGCAGATTGAAGAGCTAAGGGTCAAGGCGCTAGGCGAGCTTGGTGGTATCGGCGGTGTTAAGGAACTGGAGTCCTGGCGAGTCCGCTATCTGGGCAAGAAAAGCCAGCTAACTGAGGTTCTGCATAGTCTGGCGACACTGCCCCTTAGTGAGAGAAAGGCTGTCGGCGCCAGTGCCAATAAGCTCAAGGCTGATTTAGAGAACAGTTTGAGCCGAAAAGAGCAGGCTCTTAGCCAACAATTGGCGGCGTCTACCAAGCAAGAAGGCATTGATATTTCTCTACCCGGGCGTCCCCTGCCCATGGGTCATTTGCACCCGATTACTCAGGTAATAAATGAAATAAATGACATTTTTATCTCAATGGGCTTTCAGGTAGTGGAGGGGCCGGAGGTGGAGTGGGATTACTATAATTTTGAGGCACTCAACATTCCCAAGGAGCACCCGGCTCGTGATACTATGGCCACACTGTGGATAGACTACAAGACAGGGGGTGGAGAAAGGTCGATGCTGCTGCGGACCCATACCTCTCCTATGCAGATCAGGGTTATGGAGAAGGTGCGGCCACCACTTAGAATAGTGGTGCCAGGCAAGGTGTACCGTTATGAAGCTACTGATGCCACCCATATACCTATGTTTCATCAGATTGAGGGCCTGGCTGTGGATGAGGGCATTACTATGGCCGACCTTAAGGGAACGCTCTTTGAATTTGCTCGCCGTTTCTTTGGCCGGGAGAGAAAGGTACGCTTCCGCTGTGACTACTTCCCCTTTGTTGAGCCTGGCGCTGAGATGGCTATTGAGTGTGCCGTATGTCGGGGAAGCGGCTGCCGTTTGTGTGGCTCAAGTGGCTGGATTGAAATACTGGGTGCCGGTATGGTTCATCCCAAGGTGCTTGAGCGGGTAAATATTGACCCTGAGGTCTACTCCGGCTTTGCCTTTGGCATGGGCATTGAACGCATCCCCATGCTCCGCTATGGGATTGATGATATTCGGCTATTCTACGGTAGTGACCTTAGATTTTT
>JAUWZL010000092.1 GCA_030615305.1 Dehalococcoidia bacterium | reverse complement strand
ACTTACTGGCTATTCAAGTACCGACTAAAGCAGTGTGATAAGGCAAGGGTAGCCAGCGATACCAAGAAGGCACTGGAGCAGTTGACTATCACTAGTTTTTCCAAAAAACCAGATAAATTCT
This sequence comes from Dehalococcoidia bacterium, assembly GCA_030615305.1. The sequence continues at coordinate 2,597 of JAUWZL010000092.1, read as the reverse complement.
AGTAAACCTATTGACATATTACCTTAAGCTATGTAAAATCTCTAGTTAATAAATGTTATATAGGCAAATTTGATGGGAGGGGTGTTATGGTGACTCAGTCAGGGATTAGGTTGGTTAGAAAAGTCATATTGGCAATGCCCGCTGGGAAGCAATATTTTTCAGCGGGCGAGTAAAAGTAGTCCTCTCAATTTATGATTTTTCAAGAAAGGAGGAAACAAGTTAATGCCAGAAGTAATAAGAGAGAGATGGACCGGCAGAGCTCCTTTCATCTTTGCCGCCATAGGTTCGGCCATAGGTCTGGGTAATGTGTGGCGATTTCCCTACCTGACCTATGAATATGGTGGCGGCGCCTTCCTGATACCGTGGATTATTGGTCTCATTGTAATGGGCATTCCCTGGATGATGATGGAGTTTGGGATGGGGCGTTATTTCCAGAGAAGCGCTCCCGGTGTCTTTGAAGGCATAGGTAAGAAGTGGGAGTGGCTGGGCTGGTGGCCAGTTTTTGTTGCCTTCTTGATAGTCACCTACTATACGGTCATAATTGCCTGGTCTCTGCACTATGCGATTAGTTCCGTTACGGTGGCTTGGGGCATGGGAGAGGCTGGAGCTGCTGGGGCAGGAGCATACTTTTTTGAGCAAGTCTTGAGGCTTTCTAGCGGACCGGGTGAGCTTGTTGGCCTGGTATGGCCCATTCTAGGATTGTTGGCACTTATTTGGGTAATCTTGTTCTTCATCATGTTCCGAGGCGCTAGAGTAATCGGCACAGTTTCTATATGGATGGTATGTGCTTTCTGGGTAATACTGGTTGCCCTGGTTGTCAGGGGTCTGACTCTGCCCGGGGCGGTTGATGGCCTAAACTACTACCTTACTACAAGTTTTGCCGCCTTGGGGGATGTGGATGTATGGTTTGCCGCACTTAGTCAGATTGCCTTTACCCTTTCCCTCGGCATGGCAGGGATGTTTGCCTACGGCAGTTTCATTGCCAAGAAAGCCGATGTAACCAATAGTGCCCTCATAACCTCATTTTCCAATTGTGCCACCAGCTTCTTTGCCGGTTTTGCCGTATTTAGCATTGTTGGTTTCATAATGCAGGCCCTAAACATTTCAGTTACGGATGTTAGCGCTTCGGGTTTGGGTTTGGCTTTCATAACTTATCCAGCAGCAATCTCCATGCTGCCGGGAGCAAATGCCATTATTGGTGTAATTTTCTTCCTTTGTTTGTTCTTCCTGGGTACCACTTCTGCCTACTTCCTTGCCTATGGAGGGGTAATTTCCCCAATAATGGATAAATTTGGCTTGAACCGGGTAAAAGCCACGCTGATTGTCTGTGTTATCGCTCTCTTAATAGGAATTCTTTACACTACCAGCGGCGGCCTTTACTGGTTGGACATCGTGGATAGGGCAGCCGGCTTTTATGGCCTGATCATAACCGGTGCGCTGGCTTGTATCGTCGTCGGCTGGGTATTTGGCACACGAAAGCTCAGAGAGCACCTGAATGAGACCTCGGATATTAGAATTGGCGCCTGGTGGGACTGGCTAATAAAAATTATTGTGCCAGCCGGTCTGCTTTTCGTGGTTATCATTGGTGGCTTTATGAAGGATATCACGCCTGAGGGTTATGAAGGTTACTTCAATTGGTCTTGGCCCATATGGACTATACTTGGCGTAACCCTGATACTGAGCTTTGTGCTTCAAGCAGTCAAAACCAAGGGGCCTAAGGAGGTGAGTTAAACATGGATACGGGGGCAATAGTCACCACCATTATTATGTGGCTGGTATTCATTGGCGGGCTAGGTTTTTGTTTCTCTCGCCTAGGGAAAGGTGGTTGGTGGGCAGACTAAGAAGTAGACAATAGTCACCATTAAAAACTAGAGCCGCTCCCCTTAGATAAATAGGAGGGCGGCTTTGGTTTTGCTCAAGCTCGAAACCTAATAAGTTGTTGCTTTAGCCTTTCCAGTTTGTCCTTTCTTACGGCCATCTTATCTCGTTCCCTGTCTACGACAACTGTCGGTGCTTTGGTTAGAAATGCCCTATCCTTGAGCCGGGCTTCAAGACGAGCCACCTCAGCCTGGCTTTTCTCTACCTCATCCAATAGCCGTTTCCTCTCAGCTTCTAGGTCAACCATACTTTCCATGGGTATAATTACCTCTGACTCTTTGAGCACCAATACCAGGGTATTTTCCTGCGGTGGCGCTTCCTCCCGGCTACTGGGGAAAGTAACTGGTCTGGCCCGAGCTAGAATCTGGATAGTCTGGGAATAAGGGATGATAGCTGATGATAGCTGGCTACTATAGATTTGTGCCTCAACCCACCGGCGGCTCTCCACCTGGTATTGAGCCCGGGCATTACGGATGGAGCGTATTATCTCTATTACCGACTCTATAACTCGCTCTGCCTGCAGGTCAACAGCCTTTTCATCGGCCTCAGGGTAGGCAGCTACCATTATAGACTCAGTTGCTGGCCACTCTGAAGGTAGCCGCTGCCTGAGGTGCTGCCATAACTCCTCAGTGACAAAGGGCATATAGGGGTGCAGCAGACGTAGTGAGGTCTCCAGAACATAGACCAGAACCGGAATAGGTGACAGTACCTCCCCAGTG
>JAUWZL010000105.1 GCA_030615305.1 Dehalococcoidia bacterium | reverse complement strand
GATGACATTGTTGACAGTAAGGTGCCGCTACTAAAGCAGATGCTTGATGTCTTTGAGCAGTACCAGACCAACATCCTGGCTGTTGAAAGTATAAGCCGCCGGCAGTCTAAAAAGTATGGTGTTATTGAACCCAAGAAGGTTGCCGCCGGCATATATCAGGTGTTGGGCCTGGTGGAAAAGCCAGAGCCCGAGGCTGCCCCGTCTAACCTTGGCATTGTCGGCCGCTATATCCTGATGCCTCAGATATTTGATGCCATAGAGGCTACGCCACCGGGTGGGGGCCGGGAGATCCAGCTAACTGATGCTCTGCAGCTACTGTTAAAAAAGCAAGCCATATATGCCCTTGAATTTGATGGGGTGCACTATGATACTGGCAGCCCTCAGGGCTGGCTTGAGGCGCAGATGGCCTTTGCCCTAAAGCACCCTGACCTTGGCCCAGGGCTGAGGCGGCGGCTACGCCGTCTGCTAAATTGACAGCTAACCCGGCTTGCACTAAAATCGTAGGTAAATTCCCCGTTTAAGGTAGGTAATAGCGTGACCGGTGATGAGGTAAGGCAGGCATACCTAGGCTTCTTTGAGCAGAGAGGGCACAAAATTATCCCCGGTTCCTCTTTGATACCCCATGGTGACCCTACCTTACTGCTGACCAGTGCCGGCATGGTACAGTTTAAGCCCTACTTTTTGGGTGAGGCGGTACCGCCCGGTTCCCGTTTGGCATCATGTCAAAAGTGCTTTCGCACCACTGATATTGAATCGGTGGGTGACGCTAGCCACCTTACCTTTTTTGAGATGCTGGGCAATTTCAGCATCGGTGATTACTTCAAAGAGGAGGCCATTGGCTTGGCTTTGGAGTTTGTTATTCAGCGCCTGGAACTGCCACCGGAGCGCCTGTGGATAACTATTTTCCTTGATGATGACGAATCCTTCCACATCTGGCGGGAGCTGGGTATACCTGAAGATAGGATACTGAGGTTTGGCGAAGAGGATAACTTCTGGGGTCCGGCTGGTGATTCCGGGCCCTGCGGGCCCTGCAGCGAAATACACTACGACTTTGGCCCGGAGACTGGCTGCCGACAGCCTTCTTGTGCCCCAAACTGCGAATGCGGTCGCTTTTCTGAAATCTGGAACCTGGTGTTCATCCAGTACAACCAGGACAAAGAAGGCCAGCGTAGCCTGCTGTCCAAGCCGAGTATTGATACCGGTATGGGTCTGGAGAGAACGGCCGCCGTGATACAGGGCAAGTCCTCTGTCTATGAGACCGACCTCTTTACTCCCTTGATACAGCTTGTATCTCAGCTTTCGGGGAAGAAATATGGTTTTAATGATAATGACGATAACAGTATGCGGATCGTCGCCGAGCACAGCCGGGGGATTACCTTTCTCGTTGCTGATGGCGTCCTGCCCGATAATGAGGGGCGGGGCTATGTACTCAGGCGGCTGCTGCGCCGGGCGGCACTCTTTGGCCGCCGGCTGGGACTGGAAAAGCCGTTCCTGTCCCAAATGGCTGAGGCCACCATTGATAAGATGGGGCCTGTCTACCCTGAATTGGTAAACAGGAGGGATTTTGTCCTTAAGGTGGTTGAGCTTGAGGAGACAAGGTTCAGCGAGACGCTGTCCACCGGCCTGGAGCTTCTGGATAGCATTATGGCTGAACGGGAGACCGACCGGGCAGGAGAGATTTCAGGTGAGGACGCCTTCAGGCTATACGACACCTATGGTTTTCCTGTGGAGCTGACCCAAGAGATTGCTGCTAGGCGGGGTTTTTCCGTGGATATGGAAGGCTTTGAGAGAGAAATGGAGAAGCAACGGGAGAGAGCTAGGGCTGC
>JAUWZL010000101.1 GCA_030615305.1 Dehalococcoidia bacterium | reverse complement strand
CACAAACCACGGTCAGGAGTGATATGAACGATAGCGATTTTGGTTACCGGTCGGCGCTGCAATAAAGGATGCAGCGCTATACCTGTCTCAGGTAAGGCAGCTAAGTCAGCCAATACCTGGGTTATCTTCTCAGAATAAGGTCGCCCGGCTAAACCACGCTCCTGTGCCCGCCTCATCCTTGAGGCAGCCACCATCTCCATCGCCTTGGTAATCTTAGCTATGCCCCGAATACCACGTATCCGGCGACGAATCACGCGAATGTTAATCAATCTTTGACCTCACCCCCTTGAAGCGCTCAGGAAATTTTCAATTTTTAGAGCCTACCTTTAGCGTTCCCAGTCGCCTCTGCTTCGGTAGATAAAGAATGCAGGAATAACCCCACCGAAGAGAATAGCTAATATAAGGCAAAGCTTCCAATACCTTGCTTGGAACGTGAATATGCTACAGATGATGGATGGTGCCCACAAAAGAGCAAACCCCAACCAGGAAGAGAGAGTATCATCACCTAGGCCAAGATACTCTGCGCCCAAAGCACTGGCTGTGACAGCGCCCAAGATTAGTACCAGAACGCCAGCTGTCTTCCTCATTTACCCATCCCTCCATGTCTATCAGTTTCGTTACCTTCCCTTTTTACGCTTTCTAGTATTCACGATGCCATCAACTAGAGACCCTATCCAACAGATAAAGAGAAACAAACCTAGGAGTACAGAACCAATAGCTAACACAATCAGAAAACCGCTTGGGTCATAGCCTGGGCCTACTTTTGGTGCCATAGCCGCTGCCAAAACCCATCCTCCAACGCCGAGAAAAAAGAGCCCACCTATAAAATATCCTATGCAACCAAGCCAGTCCACGTAGCGCTCCCTTCAAGCACCTAAAAAGCCCTGTTTAAACTCCAGTATGGCTGTCTTTAATTTCTCTTCAGTTTCAGGAGTAAGCTCCTTCTCCCCAGCGATAGTCTCACCTATTTCGGGGTGATTTGCCTCCATAAACCTGTGGAAATCGGTCTCAAAAGCCCTGACCTTATTCACCGGGATATCGTCAATATAACCATTGATAGCCACATATAGAATCATAACTTGCTTCTCCACTGGCACCGGGACATACTCAGGCTGCTTTAGGATTTCAGTAATTCGCTGACCGCGCTCAAGCTGAGCCCTGGTGGCCTTATCCAACTCAGCGGTGCCAAATTGGGCAAAGGCAGCCAGTTCCCGATATTGAGCCAGCTCCAGCCTCAGCCTGCCCGCCACCTGCTTCATTGCCTTGGTCTGAGCGGCGCTCCCCACCCGGGACACCGATAAGCCAACATTGAGTGCCGGCCTGATGCCAGCATTGAACAGGTCTGTTTCCACATAAATCTGACCATCAGTAATCGAGATAACATTAGTCGGAATGTAAGCCGATACATCTCCCGCCTGGGTTTCAATAATCGGTAATGCGGTAAGCGAGCCGCCACCATGTTCCGGCTCATACTTAGCTGCTCTCTCCAGCAAGCGACTATGCAAATAAAAAACATCACCAGGGTAAGCCTCCCGTCCCGGCGGACGGTGCAAAAGTAACGAAAGCTGGCGGTAAGCCCAGGCATGCTTGGAAAGGTCATCGTAGATAACCAGAGCATCCTTTCCCTGCTCCATAAATTCCTCGCCCATAGCGCAGCCAGCATAGGGGGCAAGATACTGCGTAGCCACCGAATCAGAGGCATTGGCGGCAACAACAATAGTATGCTCCATAGCTCCGTGAGCCTCTAGGGTGGCTACCACCCGCGCCACCTTGGAAGTCTTCTGACCAATGGCAACATAGATACAGGTCAAATCACCACCCTTCTGATTGATAATGGTATCAAGGGCAATAGCCGTCTTCCCCGTGGACCGGTCACCAATAATAAGCTCCCTTTGTCCCCGACCTAAAGGAATCATACTATCTATAGCCTTAATACCGGTTTGCACCGGGGTATCCACCGGCTTACGCAAGGTAACATTGGGGGCAACCCGCTCCATAGGTCGAGTCTTCTCCATCTTTATTGCCCCTTTGCCATCCAAAGGACGACCCAGTGGGTCAACTACCCGGCCAATGAGAGCTTCACCCACCGGCACCTCAGCAATCCGACCGGTGCACCTCACCTCATCCCCTTCCTTAATCTCACTATAATCGCCAAGGATAACCGCCGCCACGCTCTCCTCCTCCAGATTCAGGGCAATCCCCATAATCTCATTAGGAAACTGAAGCAGCTCATTATACCCAGCCGCAGCTAGCCCGTGAATCCGGGCAATACCGTCGCCAAT
>JAUWZL010000058.1 GCA_030615305.1 Dehalococcoidia bacterium | reverse complement strand
GAGGTTGAGATGAAACTCAGCATAAGCTCAGAAAAGGAGGTGAGATAAGTGGCTGAAACTAATATCAATCTTACTGCCTACTCTCACTATTCCGGCTGAGCGGCCAAGATAAGTCCGGGTGACTTAGACAAGGCAATTCGTTGTCTGTCTCGGCAAAATGACCCCAATTTGATAGTCGGCCTTGATAAACCGGATGATGCCGGGGTCTATAAACTTAGTGATGAGCTAGCCATTGTGCAGACAGTAGATTTCATCACGGCCATAGTTGATGACCCCTATAGCTTTGGCATGATTGCTGCCGCCAATTCTTTAAGTGATGTCTATGCTATGGGGGGCAGGCCGGTTACAGCAATGAACATCGTTGCCTTCCCCAGTGAGACTATGGATATATCTGTCTTGACGCAGGTTCTCAGCGGTGCCCTGGCCAAGCTGAACGAAGCCGGGGTAACACTAGTCGGTGGACATAGCGTAAAGAATACTGAGTTGAAGTATGGGTTATGTGTCACCGGCATAGTTCATCCACAGAAGGTGGTAACCAGGAGTGAGGCCCAGGTAGGGGATAAGCTGATACTGACCAAACCACTGGGCACTGGCATCATGACCACAGCTCTAAAAGCCGGGCTGGTTGATGAAAAGACAAAGACCAAGCTTACTGAGCAGATGGCGAAGCTGAATGACAAGGCTGCGGAGGTTATGGTTTCTCTGGGGGCTCATGCCTGCACCGATATCACTGGCTTTGGTCTCATAGGCCATGCCTGCGAGATGGCTGAGAATAGCGGTGTCGCTATTGAGCTTTACTTGGATAAAGTACCTTTTATTAGAGAGGTGATGCAATTTGCCCAGATGGGGCTTATTCCCGAGGGCATGTATGCCAATGAGGAATTTCGCGCCCACATGGTTGAAGACAGCCAGGCTGATGAGGATTTGATGGCCATCCTCTATGCCCCCCAGACCTCAGGTGGCTTATTTATAGCGGTGTCTCCAGAGAAGGCAGATAAGATGGTTGAGCAGATTAGACAGGCCGGTGATGAGCAGGCGGCTATAGTGGGACAGGTGATAGATAGCCCGAAAAGCCAGATTATAGTGCGATGAGTACAGATATTGGTGACCGTGATAAGGGGTTAATTAATAAAGAACTGCGTAAGCTCCCATCTGTAGAGAGAATTTTAGAAGCGGCTGAAATTCGTTCTGAGATAGAGTGGTATTCCCGGGTACTGGTCACCCAGGCGGCGCAGGGGGTAGTAGCCAAAGTTCGTGAGCAGATACTTAATAGTGCCGCCTGTCCCTCTGAAGCCGAGATATTTGACCAGATTAAGCGGTACCTGTCCCTTCATTGGCCCGGTTTCTTAAGTCCGGTAATTAACGGCACCGGCATCATCCTGCATACCAACCTGGGCCGGGCGCCTCTATCCCAACAGGCGCTGGAATCCCTGGTAAACCTCAGCGGGAACTACTATAACCTGGAAATTGACCTCTTTACCGGCAAACGCGGGGTCAGGGCACGGGAGATGGAGAAACTGCTGTCTGTCCTGACCGGGGCGGAAGGCGCCCTAGTGGTTAACAACAATGCGGCTGCCGTCCTCCTTATCCTGGTTGTTCTGGCTAACAATAAAGAGGCTATCGTCTCACGGGGGGAACTGGTGCAAATTGGCGGCGGCTTTCGTGTGCCCGAAATTATGGAGCAGAGCGGTGTCTGCCTCAGGGAAGTAGGCACAACCAATCAAACCTTTATTTACGATTACGAGCGTGCTATAAATGATAGGACGGCTTTACTGCTCAAGGTTCATCAGAGTAATTTTGCCATGAGAGGCTTTACTCATTCGGTCAACCCTTCAGAGTTAAAGGCTCTAGGGGCAAAATACCATTTGCCAGTAGTATATGACCTGGGCAGCGGTTCGCTGTTAGCTACAGAAGATTTCGGGCTTGAGCATGAGCCGACAGTCCAAGAGGCGCTTGCTTGCGGCGTTGACCTAGTCTGTTTCAGTGGTGATAAGCTGCTGGGCGGACCTCAATCCGGTATCATACTGGGCAAAAAGTCTTACCTTGATAAACTCCGCACCCATCCTCTACTGAGGGTTATCCGCATTGACAAGATGTCTGCTTCTGCCCTTGAGGCTACGGTAAAGCACTATCTGGAGAAAGAGGCAGTGGCCAAGATTCCGGTGTGGCAAATGATAGCTGTGAGTGTTCAGGAGCTTAAATTAAGGGCAGAATTTGTGGTTAAGAAGCTGACCGAAGCCAGGATAAAAGCCAAAATACAGGATGGTAGCAGCATGGTGGGCGGCGGGGCATTACCAGACCAGACCCTAGCCAGCAAACTGGTGGCTATCAAACCGTCGTATCCGCTAGAGGATTTCGCCCGCAGGCTGTGTCTGGCGACACCACCCCTTCTTGGTCGAATTGAGGGTGAACACTTCCTCATTGATATGCGCACCGTCCTGCCATCCTTGGATGCTACCTTGATTGAAGTCATCAAGGGGGCCTCAGCTAAAGCGGAATAGTAACCATGTTGACCCTGGGAACAGCCGGTCATATTGACCATGGCAAGTCTAGCCTGGTGAAGGCGCTGACCGCCATAGACCCCGATAGATTACCCGAAGAAAAAAGACGCGGCATGACTATAGATTTGGGTTTTGCCTGGCTTCAGGTATCCTCCGGGGAGATGGTAGGCATCGTTGACGTCCCGGGACATGAGCACTTTGTCAGGAATGTAATCCCAGGCTTAGGCGGCATTGACGCCGCCCTTTTGGTGATTGCCGCCGATGATGGCTGGATGCCGCAGACGGAGGAGCATGTACAGATTTTAGACCTTCTCGGCATAAGACACGGCGTTGTGGCTCTAACCAAGGTTGACCTGATAGATGATACTGCCTGGTTGGAACTTGTGGAAAGGGATATAGGTGAAAGGTTAGCCAAAACCAGCTTGAGAAATGCCCCTATAATAAGAGTCAGTAGTATAGATGGCAGCGGCATTCAGCAATTAAAGGAAGCCATTGACCAACTAGCCCTGAAAATAGTCCCCAGGAAGGATATTGGCAAACCGCGCTTACCCATAGACCGTGTCTTTGTCATGAAGGGCAGTGGGCTGGTAGTAACCGGGACGCTTTTAAATGGCCGTCTTTCTTCTGGTGCCGACGTGATTATCTCCCCCAGTGGACTGGCAGCCCGTATCCGCTCTATTGAGAGCTATAAGCAGCAAGTAGACAGGGCACGGCCGGGAAGCAGAGTGGCTCTCAACCTGGTCAGTATCAAAAAGGATGACCTTAAACGGGGTGACATCGTACTGGCATATAGGGCCAGGACGAGCCGGATAGTTGATGCTGAAGTAAGGATGATACCGCAACTTGCAATCCCTCTGAAAACCAATAGCGAACTGGTAGTCTTTTTAGAGACAAGAGAGCTTTTAGGCAGAATAACACTCTTCGGGACAAAAGTGCTCCGGTCAACAGAGACTGCACTGGCTCAAATTCGCTTTGAACAAGATGTAGCCACATACATTGGGGAGCACTTTATCATGAGACGGCAATCACCAGCGGGCACTATCGGCGGTGGCATTATACTGGATCCGTTGGCCGCCAAACATAAGCTAAGAGATAGGGACAAGGTGATAGCCTTCCTCGGCAGAAGAAGGGGTCTTGAGCTAGAAGAATTAATCCTGTCGGAACTTGAGAAAAACAGGTATTTTAAGGGCAATGGGCTTTTAGTTGAAAGTTTCTATTCATCAGCAGAGATAGCCGAGCGGGTTGAGCTGCTTAAGGGCCAAAAAAGGCTTATCGGCGCCGGTTCATATATTGTTGACTTGGGCTACTGGCGCCAGCAGACTGAAGAATTTCTGGATATCTTGCGCCGGGAACATTCAGCTAGCCCACTGAGGAAGGGTTTATCTCAGGCGGTGCTACAGAGCTACCTGGATTTGCCCAAAGAAGCCTTCAGTCAATTGGTGGTCGCTCTAGTTGACACGGGGAAGATAGTCCGTGAGGAAGATACTATTGCTCTATCTTCACACAAGCCCAAGCTATCCCCAGAACAAGAGGCGATGGTCTCCGAGATAATAGAACTGTTTGATAGAAGTCATTCAAGCCCGCCAACGATGAAGGAAATAGCTTCCCAGATACCAGGCAGCGAGGAAATGGTCCGCTTCATGTGCCAGAAGAATATGCTTGTTGAACTGCCTGAAGGCGTTTTATTGGAGAGAAAGCATTACCAGAGCATTAAGAGCGAGATAATAAGATTTCTTAAAGAAAAGGGCCAAATCTCTATCCAGGATGTGCACTCTCTCTTTGGCTTTAGCCGCAAATATACCATTCCGCTGCTAGGTCATCTGGACAGGGAGGGAATTACCCGGCGAGAGGGGGATGTGCGGGTTTTAGGGAAGAAACAAACTCATGGGTAAATAAAATTAGTTACTTTCTGTAGCTATCGGGGTATAGGCAGCTTTAACAAAGATTCTACATATTTTTAATCTTTTTCCCCTTTATTTTATAAC
>JAUWZL010000057.1 GCA_030615305.1 Dehalococcoidia bacterium | reverse complement strand
CAGGTTGAGGAGCGTTATCGCAGGGATAAGGAAGCTGCCCTGGCGACCCAGCAGTATGACCATGCCGCTGAACTCAGGCAACAGGAACTCAAGGCTGAGGAAGAGAGAAAGAAGCTGGAAGAAGAGTGGCAGGCAGAGCAGGAACAGGAGAAACCGGAGGTCACTGCCGAGGACATCGCCGAGGTGGTCAGCATGTGGACGGGCATTCCCGTGGTGCAGATAGCCAGTGATGAGACCAGCCGGCTGCTCAACATGGAAAAGGTACTGCATGAGCGCATTATCGGCCAGGATGAGGCTATTAATATTATTGCCAAAGCAGTAAGGCGGGCCCGGGCCGGCCTAAAAGACCCGAGGCACCCCATTGGCAATTTTATCTTCCTCGGCCCCACCGGTGTTGGTAAAACAGAGCTGGCTAGAGCTCTGGCTGAGTATATGTTTGGCAATGAGGAGTCCCTTATCAGGCTTGACATGTCCGAGTTTATGGAGAAATTCGCTGTCTCCAGACTGGTTGGGGCACCGCCGGGATATGTTGGCTTTGAAGAAGGTGGCCAATTAACCGAGGCCGTGAGGCGCAAATCATATTGCTTGATACTCCTTGATGAGGTTGAGAAGGCCCACCCCGATGTCTTTAATATACTGCTGCAGATATTTGATGATGGCCATCTAACCGATGCCAAGGGCCGCCGGGTTGATTTTCGTAACAGCATTATAATTATGACCAGTAATATCGGCGCTGACCTTATCAGGAAAGGCACTGCTATTGGTTTTACCTCCCGTAGCGATGAGGCCAAGACCCAGCAGCAGTCTTATGAACGGATGAAGGAGAAGCTGCTCGCCGAAATGAAGAAGACCTTCCGCCCCGAATTTCTCAATCGTGTTGATGGCGTCGTTGTCTTTCATGCGCTGACCAAGGAACAGATTCGGCAAATAGTTGACCTGATGCTGGTTTCGGTAACCTCACAGCTAGCCGAGAAGGGGATAAAGCTGGAGGTAACTGAAGCGACTAAAGACTTCCTGGGCAAGAAAGGCTATGATGAGGTCTTTGGTGCCCGGCCGCTACGCCGGGTAATTCAGGACATGGTTGAAGATAAACTCTCGGAAGACCTGCTCCGGGGCAAGTTCCAATCTGGCGATACGGTGGTTGTTGACCTGGAGGGGGACGAGATTGTTGTCCGCGCAGCAGCCGTGGGTGCCTTGCTGGGAGATGGATAGGCTTTAAGCTATTATGGGCAGTAAAATAGCTTGATTTCAATTAAGGGCGGTAGAGTAGGACATATTCTATCTGCCCTTTTTACTTATACTAAGTGATAAGGCAGCATAAAGGGAAATGGAAGTTGATTGGGCACAGGCCTGGCAGATCGGTGTAATTGGCTTCGGCCTTGTCTTTGCCGTATTAATTATTCTGGCCCTGACTATGTGGCTAACCGGGCGGCTGCTGGGTAAAATTGGTGGCGGGACTGATGCCGCTGATAAAAAACAGGAAAGCTAGAGCATTTAGATGCTAGACATCTTCCAAACTGGCTTTGCCGGTCTAACCTGGGGCTCCGTGGTGATGATTATCATCGGCGGGGCTCTTTTATATCTCGGTATTGCCAAAAAGATGGAGCCCCTGCTGCTGGTACCCATCGGTTTTGGCGTCATCCTGGTCAACCTGCCCTTTGGCGGCTTAATGGAATATCTCGGTGGCGAGCCGGCTGGCGTTATCTCCCGAATATTCGAATACGGCCTTGTCTGGGAGATAATTCCTGTCTTCATCTTCCTTGGTCTGGGCGCCATGACCGACTTCGGCCCCATAATCGCCAACCCAAAGACCCTGATACTGGGTGCCGGTGCCCAGTTCGGCGTCTACTTTGCCTTCTTTATCGCCCTTCTTCTGGGCTTTAGTATTAATGAAGCGGCTTCTATCGGCATAATCGGTGGCGCTGATGGCCCGACCACCATTTATCTGACCAACCGGCTGGCGCCCACTTTTATCGGGGCTACGGCAGTGGCTGCCTATACCTATATGGCACTGGTGCCTATTATCCAGCCGCCGGTAATAAAACTGCTGACCACCAAGAAGGAGCGGGCAATCTACATGAAGCCCCAGCTAAGAGAGGTGTCCAAGAGGGAAAAGGTTATCTTCCCCATAATTGCCTCCATTATTATTATACTGCTGGTACCCAAGTCAGCCCCCCTTATTGGTATGTTTATGCTGGGCAATCTGCTTAGGGAGAGCGGCGTTACCGACCGGCTGGCAGAAACGGCCGCTGGCACACTCATAAATGTCCTGACGGTGCTTCTCGGTTTATGCGTGGGTGCCTTTATGAGTGCTGACAATTTCCTCAAGGTAGATAGCCTGATGGTATTCGGCCTGGGCATAATTGCCTTTGCCTCTTCTACTGCCTTCGGTATTCTTCTGGCCAAGCTGATGAATGTCTTCTCAAAAGAGAAGATAAATCCGATGATAGGTGCCGCTGGTGTCTCGGCGGTACCCATGGCGGCTAGGGTGGTGCAGAAGATGGGGCAGCAGGCTAACCCGAGAAACTTCCTGCTGATGCAGGCTATGGGTCCCAACATCGCTGGCGTTATCGGTACCGCTACCGCTGCTGGAATATTCTTGGGACTGCTGGGTTAGATTACCCCTTGCCTTACTTTCTAAAATCGGGTAAAGTCATCCTGTGAATAAATCCCGTATAGTTTTTATCTGTCAGCAGTGCGGTAAAGAAAGCCCGAAGTGGCTGGGGCGCTGCCCCGGTTGCCAGGAGTGGAACAGCTTTGTCGAAAGAGCGGTTACTACTACCTCTCAGCCCATATCTTCAGCCAGCCAGCCCCAGGAGCTATCTCAGGTCGTTGCCCTGACTGAAGACCGCCTTCCGATTCCGCTGGCTGAGTTTAGCCGGGTGCTGGGCGGGGGTCTGGTACCGGGCTCCCTGGTGCTTATCGGCGGTGACCCCGGCATTGGTAAGTCAACCCTGCTGCTACAGGTCTCTGCCCTATTGGCCCAGGCTAAGGGTAAAGTAGTCTATGTTTCCGGTGAGGAGACCCTGCACCAGACCAAGCTCAGGGCTGAGCGTCTCGGGGTGAAAGGCGAGCAGCTTTACCTTCTGTCCCAAACTAACCTTGATGTTATCCTGAACCAGATTGAAGAGTTACAACCCTGTCTGGTAGTTGTTGATTCTATTCAGGCTGTTTGTCTCCCTGAGCTGGAGGCGGCACCGGGCAGCATCACCCAGGTACGTGAGTGCACTCTGCGGCTGATGCACTGGGCAAAACTGGGCGCGGTACCCGTTTTTATCACTGGGCACGTAACCAAAGACGGGGCTATTGCCGGCCCCAGGGTTCTTGAGCATATCGTTGACTGCGTCCTTTACCTTGAGGGGGAGCCATTTAGTTCCTATCGGTTGCTGCGTTCGGTCAAGAACCGTTTTGGCTCAACCAACGAAGTCGGCATCTTTGAGATGAAGGAACAGGGACTGGTTGAGGTAAAAAACCCATCACAGGTGTTCCTGTCGCAGCGATTGGGTGGGGCTGTTGGCTCAGCGGTAGTGCCCACCCTTGAGGGCAGCCGCCCCCTGCTGGTGGAGATTCAGGCATTGACCAATGCCACCAGTTTTGGCTTACCACGGCGCACCGCCAACGGAGTGGATTTCGGCCGCCTTTTGATGATTGCTGCTGTGCTCAGCCGTCGGATCGGCCTCAGACTGGCCAATCAGGATATTATCGTTAATGCCACCGGCGGCATGAGGATTGGCGAGCCGGCGGCTGATTTAGCCATCGCCCTGGCTATTTCTTCCAGCTTCCGTGACGAGGGCGTTGACCCGGAATTGGTGGCTGTGGGTGAGGTTGGCTTGAGCGGTGAACTAAGGGCCGTCTCTCAACTAGACAGACGGGTAGATGAAGCCGCCCGGCTGGGCTTTAAGCGCTGCCTGGTGCCCGGAGTCAGTGCCAAAGTCAGCCATGTGCCGAAGGACATTAAAATTATTCCAGTTAGCACTTTAAGGGAAGCGATAAAGGTTGGGTTGGTTGGGGGTAGGGCAAAAAAATGACTAAAAGAAAAGTGGGTGCCGTTATCGTAGCCGCCGGCAGGGGGGAGCGGATGGGTGGTGTGGATAAAATGTTTGCTCCTTTGGCTGGTAAGGTAGTTCTGGCCTGGGTGATTGACACCTTCCAGAAGTGCCCCTTGGTTGACCAGATTGTGGTTGTCCTGGCTGAGCACCACCTTGAGCGGGGCAAGAAACTGGCTAAGGAACAGGGCTGGTTAAAGGTAACCGATATTTGCTCCGGTGGGCAGCAGCGCCAGGATTCAGTGGCTGCTGGTCTTAGACAGCTTAAGGATTGTCACTGGGTAATAATCCATGACGGAGCTAGGCCTCTGGTGACCGAAGCTCTGATTGAGTCCGGTCTTGAGGCGGCTGGGGAGACCGGTGCCGCCGTGGCTGCAGTGCCGGTTACTGATACTATTAAACTGGCTTCCGATGATGGCTTTATTCTGGGGACTCCACCAAGACACAGCCTACAGGCGGTTCAGACACCACAGGTGTTCCGTTTTGATATAATAACTGAGGCCCACCGCCGGGCAGAGGGCATGGCCACCGATGATGCTTTATTGGTTGAGAGGCTGGGCTACCGGGTTAAATTGTATATGG
>JAUWZL010000046.1 GCA_030615305.1 Dehalococcoidia bacterium | reverse complement strand
CTCCTTCAAAGGAGAGGGGTAGTTATCGTTTTTGAAGGGGCTTTGCCCCTTCAAGCTACCCCTACTCGATAACTACCCTTGCCTTATCCACCTGTTTCACCACCTCACCAATGACCTTAGCTTCAGGTATTTGCTTTTTGAGTTGGTCGATATTGGCAGGTGAGCAGATTAGCACCATGCCCATGCCCATATTAAAAACGCGGTACATCTCTTCTTGGTCAATATTACCCTGCTTCTGGATGAGCTGGAAGATGGGTGGTACTACCCAGGATTTGCTTTTAAACTTAGCTGTCAGCCCAGCAGGTAGCACCCGGGGTACATTACTGATTAGCCCGCCGCCGGTAATATGGGCCATCCCTTTAATAAGCGGCAGCAGCGGCTTTAGCTGGTGATAGTAGCCGCGGTGAGGCTCAAGCAGCTCCTCCCCCAGGGTTCGTCCCAGTTCCGGGTAGAAGGTATTCAGTGCTTGACGGCTGGTACCGAAGATTTTGCGTACCAGTGAAAAACCGTTGGTATGGAGCCCGCTAGAGGCCAAGCCGATGATAGCATCACCAGTGGAAATTGTCTTGCCGGTTACCATCTTCTTTTTCTCAACCACTCCGATGATAAAACCTACTAGGTCGTAGTCCCCTGCGGCATATAGCCCGGGCATCTCGGCGGTTTCACCACCGATAAGGGCACAGCCAACCTCATGACAAGCCTTAGCCAGCCCCTGGACAATAGCCTCTACCCTTTCCGGCACCAGCTTGCCCATAGCAATGTAGTCCAGAAAGAAGAGCGGCTCGGCGCCGCAGGTAAGAATGTCATTAACACAGTGATTGACCAGGTCAATGCCGATGGTATCGTGTCTTTCCAGGGCGCTGGCGACCTTGAGCTTGGTACCGACTCCGTCAACACTGGAGACCAGGACCGGTTGCTTAAATCCCTTAAATTCAAAAAGGCTGCCAAAGAACCCCGGGCCAGTTAGGACCTCAGGGCGGAGGGTAGTTTGGGCGTACTTCCCAATGAGCTCCTTAACCTTATCGGCAACATCGATATTAACGCCAGCTGCGGCGTATTTTTGTTTAATCTATTTACCTCCTAAACAGTGTGGTTGTTTATGCTCCACCCTACTTTTTAAACCACTTGCCCTTACCAGCGGCTGCCGCCAGAGGCGCCACGACAATCCAGAGGCTGATAGTTATCAGCATAGCCATGGCATAGCTTATCGATCCTCCCCCGAAGTCTGGGGCAATAGCACCCCAGAGAAGCATAGTAAAGAGAGAACTTAGGAAGAAGCCGGGTATAGCTGCCCCAAATATTAAAGTACAGCCCATAGTAGGAAGCCTCCTTTAGTTGGATTTGCTATTTGCCAATGATTGGTAAGTTTTAATCATAGCATTTGGCTAGCCCTGTTGCAATCAGTGGGATGGGGTATTAGCTTTATGACCAGTTATTTAGCTTATTGCTACTTCAAAGAAGCATGGCCACCAGTGGCTGCTGTCTCCAGTGCTAGTTTGTCCATCTCCAGTTGCACCGGCACCGGATATTCACCGGTGAAGCAGGCAAGACAGAAGATGTCTCTGGGTAGAGCCACTGCTTTAATCAGTCCATCAATGCTCAGATAGCCCAGCGTGTCGGCACCGATGAAATCCCTGATTTGGGGTATGGTTTTTTGAGAGGCGATTAGCTCCCTGCGGGTAGCCATATCGACCCCGAAGAAGCAGGGATAGCGGATTGGCGGGGCGCAGACGCGCATGTGGACTTCTTTAACTCCGCTCTTTTGTAGTAGCTTGATTACCTTTGGTGTAGTGGTGCCCCTGACAATGCTATCATCAACCAGAACCACCCGCTTGCCTTCCAATATGGAGCGCAAAGGATTAAACTTCAGCTTAACACCGAGGTCTCTTATTCGCTGGTCTGGTTCAATGAAGGTGCGTCCCATATAGCGGTTCTTAATCAAGCCCTCGCCCGGTGGTATGCCTGACTTGAGGGCATAGCCAAAGCCGGCCGCCGTAGCTGAGTCAGGCACCCCGATAACCAAGTCAGCCTCTACCGGGTATTCTTCGGCTAAGCTTGAGCCCATAGCCTGTCGTGCTGAATAAAGCAAACGACCATTAATTATGCTATCGGGGCGGGAGAAGTAGATGTACTCAAAAATGCAGAGCGCCCTTTTATCTGTATCTTCCCGGTAGCTGGCGATGCCATTCTTGGTAATAGAAACTATCTCGCCGGGTTCAACTTCTCTGACAAAGTCGGCACCGATGTGGTTTAGGGCACAGCTCTCTGAGGCTATTACCCAGCTGCCATTACCAAGGATGCCCAGACATAAGGGGCGTACACCAAGGGGGTCACGAACTGCAAAAAGGGTGTCTCTTACCATGATGACCATGGAGTAGGCTCCCTGGAGCCGGCGCATGGCATACCTTATCTTGCCCAGCCACTCTTTTTCAGGAGAGGAGGCGATAAGGTTGGCGATAACCTCGGTGTCTGTGGAGGTATGGAAGGTATAGCCCGTATCAGCGAGCTCTTTATATAGGGGCTCGGCATTGGTAATATTGCCATTGTGGGCGATAGCTAGAGCATCTGATCCCTTACCCACTACAATAGGCTGGATATTGCAAATTCGGCTGGAACCCCTGGTGGAGTAGCGGTTATGGCCGATGGCAATATGCCCGGTGAGATTGCTGAGCGAATCCTCATCAAATATCTGGGACACCAGGCCCATCTTGGCATAGACCTGGAGCCTCTTACCATCGGTGGTAGCAATACCGGCACTCTCTTGACCTCGGTGCTGGAGGGCAAATAAAGCAAAGAAGGTAAGCCGGGCTATATCTTCACCGGGGGCATAGATACCGAAAATGCCGCATGCCTCGTGCAAATCGTCTGCCTCTCAAACTCGGTAAACTAACTCAGCCACTAATGATTATAAGCCATTTGTTTCTTGTCAGTCAATTCTCTGGCTTAGGCTAGGGCTGCTTTAGAGATTTATGCCCAGCGCGCTGAATATACCCCGCAGGCCAAAATAGCCGGCATAGGCAATGCCGGTAACTTTAAGGGTCTTGCCGGCAAAGGTGATGAGCAGATACCTCCAAAAACCAAAGCGGATGGCACCAGCAGCCAAGGCGGCCGGATAGTAGAATGGGTTCATAATGGCTGACAGTATAAACAGCGTCCATGAACCTCTTCGTCTCATTAAACGCGTCAGCCATAAGTAGGCCCTTTTAGCCCTGCCGGCTTCGGCATCGGCAAGGGGGGTGCCGCTGGTATAGCCGGTGACATATATAATCAAGCCGCCCAAGGTCTCACCAAGGCCACAGGCTAAACCGACAAATGCGGGGCCGATAAGGTCTGGCCCAAACCCTGGTTTTAGTATCCCGCCCAGAGCAAACTGCACCGCCAGCATAGGCACCGGGATAATGACGGTAGCACCACCCAAGGCGCTGATGAAAAACCCTCCCATATAGCCATAGCCTTCAATCTCCTGGATAAACTCCCAGTACAAGACAATTACTATTGCCAGGCCGAAGGTTATGGTTACCGTTATGACGCCAACCCAGAACTCCCATCTCCTTAAAGCGCCTTTTAGTTTATTTAACCTGCCAGAAGTATTAGTCCCCAAGCTTCTCCTGCCTTGAGCGGCTTTTCTTGCTAGTTGCCGTATTTTTCTTTGCCTTGAAGGTTAAGCCATCAGGCCCCCGGTCAACTAGGATGGTATCACCCGGGCGAAATTCGCCTCGCAGTAGCTTACTTGATAAAGGATTTTCTACCTGCTGCTCAATGGCTCGTCTCAGCGGTCGGGCTCCATAGGTCGGGTCGTAGCCAATTTCAGCCAGCCATGATTTGGCGTCTTCAGTAATCTCTATCGACAGTTTACGGTCAGCCAGACGATTCTGCAAGTCCTTGACCAGTAAATCAACTATGTTCCTGAGCTGCTCCTCGGTTAGTTCGTGAAAAACCATGATTTCATCTATGCGGTTGAGGAACTCAGGGCGGAAGGTCTTTTTGACCTCAGCCATCACCTTTTCCTTCATTCGCTCATAACTACTCCTGCGAGCCTTGGCTTCATCCTTTTGCACAGCGAAGCCTAGGGTGGTTTCCCGCTTGATAAGTTCCACGCCGGCATTTGAGGTCATTATGACTACAGTGTTCTTGAAATCCACTGTTCGTCCATGACCGTCAGTTAATCGCCCGTCATCAAGTACTTGTAAGAGGCTGTTAAACACCTCAGGGTGGGCCTTTTCAATCTCATCAAGCAGAATTACACGGTAAGGGCGTCGTCTTACCAGTTCGGTAAGCTGTCCTCCCTCATCATAGCCGATATAGCCTGGCGGGGCACCAATAAGGCGTGATACCGTGTGCTTCTCCTGGTATTCTGACATGTCCAGGCGTACCAGAGCGTTTTCATCACCAAAGAGGAACCAGGCCAGGGTTCTGGCTAGCTCGGTCTTGCCGACACCGGTGGGGCCCAAGAACATAAAGCTGCCTATTGGCCGCCGTGGGTCCTTGAGCCCGGCTCGGCTCCTTCTGATAGCTTCCGAAATAGATTTTACTGCCTCTTCCTGGTTTACCAGCCGCTCGTGAATGCGTTCTTCCATATGCAGCATTTTTTCGGCTTCACCCTCTAGCATTTGAGATACCGGGATGCCTGTCCAACTGGCGACCAACTGAGCAATGTCTTCCTCATTAACCATCTCGTCAATCTTCTCCTGCTGGAGCCACTGGCTCTTAGCCTGGTTATGCTTCTCTTCCAGGCGTAGTCTTTCGGCCTTAAGCTGGGCAGCGCGCTCATATTCCTGCCGTTGTGAAGCGGCCTCTTCTTCATTGTTTAATTGCTTTATACGGCTCCCTAGTGACTTAACCTCTGGCGGTGCGCTCTCGGTATCAAGGCGCAGTTTTGAGGCAGCTTCATCAATAAGGTCAATGGCTTTGTCGGGCAAATGTCTGTCAGAGATGTAACGCTGACTCAAGCGAACCGCAGCCTCAAGGGCTTGGTCACTGATTTTAATCTTGTGGTGTGCCTCATACCTTGGCCGCAGACCACGAAGTATGGCAATAGTAGCCTCAGCATCAGGCTCACTAGTATAGACCGGTTGCAGGCGTCGTTCCAGAGCCTTGTCCTTCTCAATAAACTTGCGGTAATCATCTAGGGTGGTGGCGCCGATGCACTGCAGCTCACCATGAGCTAGGGCCGGTTTGAGCATATTACTGGCATCTATAGAGCCCTCGGCAGCTCCGGCACCAACCACAGTATGAATCTCGTCAATGAACAGGATTATCTCACCCTGCGCCTCTCGTACCTCGTCCATTACTGCTTTAAGGCGCTCCTCGAATTCGCCACGGAACTTGCTACCGGCGACTAAAGCTCCCATATCTAAAGCTAAAACCTTGCGA
>JAUWZL010000040.1 GCA_030615305.1 Dehalococcoidia bacterium | reverse complement strand
GGCACCGCTTAACACCGATAATAGTGTAGAGATAATAACCGGTAACTGCATCAGAGAAAGGGTTATGCACCAGGTCTTTGACCTTATTCCCCGCTCAGCGGCCAGTTTTGCCCTGGTTGACCCACCGGGATATACCAGGCTACGCTGGACAACAATAAGAAAGCTGGCTGCCCACGGCAAGGACTGGAGTGGCCACAAGATGAACCTGCTGATTATATTCCCGCTGGAAATGGCTCTCCTGCGGAACCTAACCCGCCCAGAATGCGAAGCCTCCATAAACAGATTTTTTGGCCACCAAAAGTGGCAAGAAATAAGGCAAAAGAGGCTGGATGGTAAGATAGGACGGGATGAAGCCAGAAAACAGCTGGTGGCTTTGTTCAAGGCCGGGCTAAAGGGGCTGGGCTATAGATACGTTGAGGATTTGAAGCCAGCCGGCTTCTCCAACCCGCCCTACTACCACCTCATCTGGGCTAGTGATACAGACAGCCGGGTCAAAGAGCTTACCAATGCCTGGGGCAAAGAAAGATACCTGCCCTGTGAACTATTTCACAATGAGAAAAAGGCTAAGTCTAATGAATAAAATCGGCATTACCACCACCGTCCCCATAGAGATTTTACTGGCCGCTGGCTACCAACCGGTTGACCTTAATAATGTATTTATCAATGCCCCCAATCCGGAGCGGCTAGTCACCGTTGCCGAGAGGGCTGGCTTCCCCCTGAACTGCTGTAGCTGGATTAAAGGCATCTATGGGGTAGGTATGGAGTCTGGCATTAGTACCGTTCTCTGTGTCACTACCGGCGACTGCTCCAATACCATTATGCTTATGGAAGTCCTAAAACTTAGAGGGCTCAAAGCCATACCCTTTGCCTACCCAGACCAGCCTGATGCCAAGCAAATGCACCATACCCTGGAGGCGCTGGCGGAGAGGTTAGGCACCACCCTTAAAGCAGCCAATAAAGTTAGAGATGAACTCAAACCCTGCCGCCAGCTGGCGCATACACTTGACCGGCTTACCTGGCAGGAGGGACTGGTAAGTAGCCTGGAAAACCATTTCTGGCTGGTATCTGCCTCTGACTTCAATCAAGACCACCATAAATACGCTAGCCAGCTACAGGAATTAATAACCAGTTGCTATCAGCGTTCACCCTACCCTGAAGACATGCTCAGGCTGGCCTATATCGGGGTGCCCTCAGTCTTTGGGCGAGACCTCTACCGCTACCTGGAAAGAAACGGGGCCAGGGTGGTATTTAACGAGATTCAGCGCCAGTTTGCCATGCCCGAACCAGGAAATTCACTGGCAGAACAATACTCTGGCTATACCTACCCCTACTCAATATACCACCGGCTAAAGGACATTGCCACCGAGCTCGGGCGACGCCGGATTGATGGGGTTATTCATTATGTCCAGGCTTTCTGCCATCGGGGCATTGGTGACATCATCTTCCGGGATGCCCTGAAACTACCCATCCTGACACTTGAGGGCAATGATGACTTCTTCCTGAACCAGCATATAAAAACACGGATTGAGGCCTTTATTGATATGGTCCGGCGCAGCCCTAAAAGATTAAAATATAATAAACAAGCTCTTAGAAAGTAACATAGAGGAGGCATAAAATGGTAACCAGAATCGGAATCAATGGCTTCGGACGCATTGGCAGATTAACCTTAAGGACAATCAAACAGTACCACAGCAGTGAGATGGCAGTAGTGGCTATCAATGACCTGACCGATGCCAGAACCAATGCTCACCTACTAAAATGGGACAGCACCTACAGAGCCTATCCCGGCACTATAGAAGCCAGCGAGGACATAATTAATGTTGATGGTAAGGAAATAAAGGTGCTCTCACAGCGTGACCCGGCTGGTATCCCATGGTCGGATTACGGGGTGGACATAGTTATAGAATCAACCGGGAGGTTCAACGATGCCACCAAGGCAGCCGCCCACAGGCAGAGCGGTGCCAGGAAGGTGCTCATCTCAGCCCCGGCCAAGAACGAGGATATAACCATTGTGCTTGGTGTCAACGAAGACCTGTATAAGCCGGACAAACACCACATTATATCCAATGCCTCCTGTACTACAAATGCTCTGGCCCCTGTAGCCAAGGTGCTGCACCAGAGCTTCGGCATAAGAAAGGGACTGATGACCACCGTCCACGCCTACACTAATGACCAGAGACTCCAGGATATGTTCCATAGTGACCTGCGCCGGGCTCGTGCCGCGGCGGTAAACCTGGTGCCCACCACTACCGGCGCCGCCTATACCGTGGGTCGGGTTATGCCCGAGCTTAATGGCAAACTTCACGGACTGGCCCTCAGGGTACCGGTAGCCACCGTATCTATTGTTGACCTTGTTGCCGAATTGGATAAAGAGGTTACCCCGGAACAGGTCAATCAGGCCTTCAAGGAAGCCGCCGAGGGACCATTGGCTGGAATTCTGGAGTACTGCCAAGAGCCCCTGGTCAGCACAGATTTTAAGGGTAATCCTTCAAGCTCCATTTTTGATGCACCCAGTACCATAGTTATTGGGGGTAACATGGTTAAGGTGCTTGCCTGGTACGATAATGAATGGGGCTATTGCTGCCGTCTAGCCGACCTTGCTGCCTTCATTGCCAGCAAAGGTCTATAAAATTTTTTTAAATAGAGTTGACATTAGCCGATGGGTGTAGTTAAAATAACACAACAATCAGTATGTCAACAGGGAGGTAGAAGATGAAATTAGTAGTTATTGGCTTCGGTCAATGTGGTAGTCGGATTGCTGATGAATTTGCCCGATTGAACAAAAGGGCACGCAGCCGTCGGAGGATTGAAATAACCCCGGGTATCTTTGCCGTTAACACAGATGCCGCCGATTTAACCGGACTGGCCACCATCAAAACAGATTATCAGCACCGGATACTTATCGGCGGGCGAAAGACCGGTGGTCACGGCGTTGGCAAGATAAACGAGCTGGGTGCCGAAATAGCCAGAGAAGATGCTGATAAAGTTGTTGATGCCCTAAGGGCAACCAAACGGTTTTATGAAACAGATGGCTTCTTACTTATTGCCGGCGCCGCCGGTGGCACCGGCTCAGGCTCAATACCAATAATAACCCAGCATATAAAGGAGCGCTATACCGACAAACCGGTATACGCCCTTGTTGTCCTGCCCTTTGAGCATGAAGAGGAGAATGAGGAACGGACCGTCTATAATACGGCGGTATGCCTTAAGTCCATCTCCTCAGTAGCCGATGCGGTAATACTTACTGACAATCAAAGATATGTTAGAAAGGATTTCTCACTAAAAAATAACCTGGCCAAAATTAACAGCTTAATAGTTGAGCCCTTCTACGACCTACTTTGCGCCGGGGAAGAGAAAAAGTACAAGTATGTCGGCGCCAAAACAGTTGATGCCGGGGATATAATACAGACCCTGTTGGGCTGGACAGTAATAGGCTATGGCCAATCACAACTAAGACGGCTTAAGTTGTCTTTAGGCACAAAGAGCTTCAGGGAGAAAAGCACCGAAACGCACAAGGGAATCCAGGCCATGGACGAAGCTATCAGCGAGCTATCAACCAGGTGCAACGCCAAGGATGCCGGCAGAGCCCTGTATCTTATCTCAGCACCAGCCGGGGAGATAAATATGGACCTGGTTAAAGAACTCGGTGACTGGCTAAAAGACCTGGCACCCAATGCCATAATAAGAAATGGCGATTACCCAAGAGAAAGGGGTGTCATGGACATAACACTCATCCTGTCTGAACTCAGTGATTTGGAAAAGGTGAGGCAATACTATAATGAATCAACCAGCCTGGTGCCGGTAATCAAACAGAGGCAAAAAGAGGTCAAGATTAAACTTCTCGGTATCGAGGAAGCCGCCAAGGACGTACCCACGGTATTTTAACCTGCCCCAAAGGCCGGTTTTAATTTCATCTACCTTGCCTTGATTATCCCCCTCCCCCTTTTAGAGGGAGGGGGAGTTTTTTAAGATAGTAAATTAGCTCAAACCTCAAACTGCCTAAATGCAATTCTCTGCCCACCAAAAACACCCTTTGGAAATGAGGCAATATGGGGTATAATAAGGGTGCAAAAATGGGTTCTCAGGTCTTTTATCGTAAGTGGCGTCCACAGACCTTAGCTGAGGTGGTCGGCCAGGAGCATGTAACCCGGACTTTACTTAACGCCCTAACCAGCGACCGTGTCTCTCACGCCTATCTTTTCTGTGGCCCGAGAGGCACCGGTAAGACCAGCACCGGCCGCATCCTAGCTAAGGCGGTAAACTGTCTCACTAACGGCAAAGGTGAACCGTGCAATACCTGCTATATATGCCAGGCGATTACCGAGGGTAGAGCGCTGGATGTGATTGAGATTGACGCCGCCTCAAACACCGGTGTTGACGATATCCGAGCCCTCAGGGAAAGGGTCAACTACGCCCCAAACCAGGCCCGGTATAAGGTTTACATCATAGATGAAGTCCATATGCTCAGCACCAGCGCTTCCAACGCACTTCTCAAGACGCTTGAAGAACCGCCACCAAGCGTCATCTTCGTCCTGGCTACCACCGAAGCCCATAAAGTTTTGCCCACCATCATATCACGTTGCCAGCGTTTTGACTTCCGGCGGGTCAGTCAAAAAGATATAGTGCAGAAATTGAATCTTATCTGTAGCTCGGAAGGAATAAAGATAGAGCCGGAGGCACTGCGGCTAATCGCTAAGAGCGCCGCCGGCAGTCTGCGGGACGCCGAAAACCTGCTTGAGCAGCTCTTTACCTACTACGGCTCAGACATCGGGCTGAGCCAGGCTCAGGCAATCCTTGGTATTACCGGAGATAAACGAGCCAGGGAGTTAGCTGGGCAAATTATAGATAGCGATATTACCACCGGCATGAAAACCATAAATGCCGTAAGTAACGACGGCCTTGACCTGAAGCAATTCAATCGGGAACTGGTAGCCTACCTCAGAGGACTGCTGCTAGTAAAGACCGGCGGCGATAAAGACCTGGACTTTACCGCTGAGGAAATAGCTGAGCTGAAGGACCTGGCTGCAAAGGCTTCCGTGGAACAGATTTTGAAGGCGGTCAAGCTCTTTGGTCAGCTTGAGCTGGGTTTTGATAATTACTCCACATTACCCCTGGAGCTGGCACTGGTTGACTGCAGCCTGGCGCTAACGGAGGCAAAGGCAGCACCAAGCGTTAAAGCCGAAGCTGAACCGGTTAAACCGGTAAAGGTTAGCCCACCCCAACCAAAACAACCACCAAAAAAACCCGAGCCAGCCGCCATAGCTTCACCGGCAGCAGAGGCGGCTGACATTACACCACCAGAACCGGGTGGCGAGCTGGAACAGCTAAGGTTAAACTGGAAACAGGCCATTGAACAGGCCCCAGAACAGACCAAAAGAACACCAGCTATTGCCATCCTCAGGAGCGCCGGGGTTAAACCAATAGCCTTTGAGGGTGATACCGTAATCCTGTCCTTTAGATATCCCTACCATAAAGAGAAGATAGAGGAAACGGAAAACAACAAAGTAGTCGCCGAGGTCATAAGCAGATTCATCGGGCATGCCTGCAAGGTCCGCTGCGTTTATGAACCTGAAGCAAATCATCTGGTGCGAGAAGCACAGCGAATTGGCGGCCAAATTATTAACGTGGAGGAAAAATGAACCTTTCAATGATGAAACAGGCGCTGGAACTTAGGTCAAAGCTGGAAAAGACCCAAAAAGAGCTAGCCAAGATGACCGTGGAAGCACAGTCAGGCAAGGGTGCGGTTAAGGTCACCGCCAACGGTAAACAAAAAATACTATCCATCACCATATCACCTAAGGTTATAGACCCGGCTGAGTCAGACCAGCTGGAGAAGCTGGTGCTCAAAGCGATAACCGATGCTCTGGATAAGTCTAAGAATCTGGCCTCAAAGCACCTGGGCAAGCTAACCGGGGGTATCAAAATTCCAGGAATAACCGACTAGTTAAGGAGAACTCAAATTGGACCTCAATCCGGCGACCACTACCGGCACAGTAAGTAAACTCATCCAGGAACTGTCAAGGCTACCTGGCATCGGCCCCAAAAGCGCCCAGCGACTCACCTACTACCTGCTTCGTGCCCCCAATGAGCAAGCCAAGGCATTGGCTGAGGCCATGATAAACTTAAGACAGAAGACCCAGCTATGCTCCGGTTGTTTTAATATTGCCGACTCCGACTTCTGCCCCATCTGCCGCAGTGATGAGCGAGACCAGAGTAAAATCTGCGTTGTGGAACAGCCCCAGGACATCCTAGCTCTGGAACATATCGGCACCTATAAGGGGCTATATCATGTGCTACATGGTGCCATCTCACCCACCGAGGGAGTAGGTGCTGATGATATAAGAATAAAGGAGCTTCTAGAGCGGCTAAAAGGGAGCCAGGTAGATGAAGCCATCATAGCCACCAACCCCACCCTTGAAGGCGAACAGACCGCTATGTACCTAAACAAACTTATTTCCCCCTTGGGTATCAAGGTTACCCGCCTGGCCCGGGGGCTGCCTTTCGGCACCGAACTGGAATATGCTGACGATGTTACCCTGACCCACGCCCTTGAGGGCAGGCAGGAGTTTTAATTTGGCCCCAACGGTACAAGACATAAGTAGTCTAGCCCCAGCAATACAAGGGGTAGTTTGAAG
>JAUWZL010000096.1 GCA_030615305.1 Dehalococcoidia bacterium | reverse complement strand
GATAAAACGCGATGACTATCCTCGCCTCTATAATATAGTAGAGGAGATGATGATTGCCTCGGGCCTGGAGAAAATGCCCGATATCTACATCATCGACGACCCGGCGCTGAATGCATTCGCTACCGGCCGGAATCCCAATCGAGCTTCTATCGCTGTAACCTCAGGGCTTCTGCAAAAGCTCAACCGTGACGAACTCCAGGGCGTCATTGGCCACGAAATAGCGCACGTAAACAACCGTGATGTACTGTTGATGACATTGTGCGGTATCCTTCTAGGGACTATTGTTATTCTGGCCTGGTACGCAACGTATATGCTCTTCTTCAGTTCCATGACTAGAGGCAGGAGAAGCTCCTCAGCAGGAGGTGGCCAAGCGCAGTTAATAATTCTTGCCATAGGCATCATCTTTATAATACTGGCGCCGATTGCGGCTCAACTGATCTACTTTGCCATTTCCAGAAAGAGGGAATACCTAGCCGATTCCTCCTCTGCCCTGTATACCAGATACCCGGAGGGACTGGCCTCTGCACTTGAGAAGCTTGCCGCTTCAACCGCACCAGTAAAATCGGCTAATAAGTCTTCAGCCCCAATGTACATCATTAATCCCTTCCGCAAGAAAGGAAGAGCGGCCAGTGACCTCACCAGTACCCACCCGCCTATCTCAGAGCGGATACATATTCTACGCTCCATGGCTGGGGGTGCCTCCTTCGCCGACTACGACAATGCTTTTCGCGAGGTCCACAAGGGTGGCAGGGGGGTTATTCCTGCCCCTGCTATTGCCAGCGCCGGTGCCGTCGGGCTGCGGACAGCAGAGCCAAAAGCTGCACGAAGAGAGCCTGAACAGGGCAAAGTGGAACGCACTCGCGAAGTCTCTGACCTGATGTGGCGGCTGAATAACTATAAAACTATCACCTGTAAGTGCGGCACGAAGCTAAAGGTGCCACCCCGCTTCAAAAGAACCAACATCAAATGTCCACACTGCGGCCGTATTAACCCGATCTAAGATTGAGGCGAAAATAGCGAAAAAGCATTAAGTTATCCTACCCTTTTATCGTTTGCCAGTACCACACACCTTGCTTCCCAACAACGGGCTTAAAATACTAGAATGGAGTGAAAAGTGCGTATATCAAAGCTATTCGGTAAGACCCAACGAGAGGTGCCGGCTGAGACGGACACTATAAGCCACCAGCTGCTACTGAAGGCAGGAATGATACATCAGGTAGCGGCTGGCGTCTATTCCTATCTGCCTCTAGCCTGGAGAGCGCTTAAAAAAATAGAAAATATAATTCGTGACGAGATGGACAAAGCCGGCGGACAAGAGCTGATGATGCCAGCCCTCCAGCCTCTGGAGCTATGGCAGGAAACAGGGCGAGACCTTGCCTTTGGCAAGAGTTTATTTACCTTTTCCGACCGCCGAGACCGCAAGCTAGCCCTGGGGCCAACCCATGAGGAGGTTATCGCTAAAATGACTACCTCCAATGTGCAGAGCTACCGTGACCTGCCACTCCTGGTATATCACATCCAGACTAAGTTTCGTGATGAACCCCGCCCTCGAGCTGGACTACTTAGAGTCCGTGAGTTCACTATGAAAGACCTCTATAGCCTTGATGCCGATGAAGAGGGATTAGACCAAAGCTATAACAAGATGCTCCAGGCATATCAAAATATCTATGCCCGATGTGAGCTATCTGCCCTCCTTGTTGAAGCTGATAGCGGTGCTATTGGTGGCAAGGACTCCCACGAGTTTATGGTTCCCACTGAAAGTGGTGAGGATGAGATTATCTATTGCCCTGATTGTAAATATGCAGCTAATACCGATAAGGCGCAAAGCATTAAAAGCAAGGTAGAAAGCGGCGAGCTGTTACCCATAGAAGAGGTTGAAACGCCAGGTATGGCCACTATTGAACAGGTAGCAAATTTCCTTAAAGTGCCTCAGAGCCATACCCTGAAAGTAGTTTTTTATATTGCTGATGGCAAGCTAATCTTTGCGGTTATTAGGGGAGACATTGAGGTAAACGAGGTAAAACTAAAAAATGTTCTGCGCTGCTTTGACCTTCGTTTAGCTACTGAGGTTGAGGTAGTGGCAGCCGGCATTGTCGCTGGCTCAGCCTCGGCTATAGGTATAACTGGCGTTAAGATTATTGCCGATGACTCTATAACCTCAGGGACAAACTTTGTTGCTGGCGCCAATAAACCCGATACCCACTTTAGAAATGTCAACTACCCAAGGGATTTCAGGGTTGACCTTGTGGCAGAAATAGCCCGGGCTCGTGCCGGGGAACGATGCCCTAAGTGCCGAGGCAAATTATCATCCGCTCACGGAATTGAGGTCGGGCACATCTTCAAACTGGGCACTTTCATCAGCCAGAAGCTAGGGGCACTTTTTGTTGACCCCAATGGCGTTTCCCACCCTATTGTCATGGGGTCCTATGGCATTGGTCTCGGCAGGTTA
>JAUWZL010000037.1 GCA_030615305.1 Dehalococcoidia bacterium | reverse complement strand
TTGTGGGTGATGGGGATTATCACCTCCTTCCAAGCTCACCTTGCATAGATGCGGGCACCGATGTAGGGGTCAACATAGATATAGAAGGAAACGAAAGGCCACAGGGGCAGGGCTTTGACATAGGAGCCTATGAGTATGTCACTCAGGACTAGCCTCCTATTGCTTTTCCTAAACAAATATCCATTTTGTGTGGGAAGCAACGCCTCAAATTGCTTCCCACAGATGTCATCGTGCAATGAGATGGATCCCTTCCCTGACCTCCTCCGGTCGCTTGTACAAGCCTTGTGTAACTCCGCTGGCCGATGTAAGATAGGTACGGGCTACAACCCAGCTTGGCATAGCCAAGTCTGAAATGAGGGCAGGTTTCTTTATGCCGATACAGCCGCTCAAACAGAAGGAGGACAGAAAATGACAAAAGTGTTTAGGCCAAGTAAACCTGTAAGCCGAGTTCTGTACCCCGAAATATTCGGAGCGGTGACCATCTATCTAGCCCTGATGTTGCCATCAGGGTCAAGCGACCAACCCGGGGACAGGCCGGGCGTCCTTTAGTCCCTCTATTTGGTCTTGCTCCAGATGGGGTTTGCCCAGCCGACCGGTCACCCGGCCGCTGGTGAGCTCTTACCTTACCATTTCACCCTTGCCCGCACCAGCCACGAAGTGGCCGGCCGCTGGCGGTATGTTTCTGTGACACTTTCCGTGGGGTCGCCCCCCCTGGGTGTTACCCAGCATCCTGCCCGGAGGAGCTCGGACTTTCCTCCCACCTTGGGGCGGTCACCCGGTTTACTTAGCCTAACTATACTCTAGTATAGAAGGTGTAATAAGTCAATCAATATAGGATAAGTAAAAGAATTGGAATATTAGGTGCTTAACAACCAGAGACAAGGTTACCTTAAGGCGGCATTGGCCAGCTTATCTGCCTCTCTATTTTGCTGGCGGGGGATATGACGTACGGTAAAGCCTTCCAGACGGCTTTGCAGTTCTTTCACCCGTTGATATAGGGGTCTAAGAGCTTCTTTCCTCACCCGATACTGCCCCTTAATCTGCCTGACTACCAACTCCGAGTCTGAATTTAGCTCAACCTGCCGGGCACCCAGTGCTAAAGCCTGCTCCAGGGCAGCAATAATAGCCCTATACTCTGCCTGGTTATTGGTCGCCCGGCCAATGGGCTGTGAAATAGAAGCAAGGAGCCGGCCCCGCTCACCCCTTATTATTGCACCTATAGCCGCTGGCCCCGGGTTACCCCGTGAGACACCGTCGGAATGTATTATTACCTTTTTAAGCATCATACCAAAACTCAGTCAATAAACAGGATACGTCCGCAGTTATTACACTGAACCAGTCTGCCACCTCTCGCCTGCTGTAGCTCGGCGGTAGACAGCGATATGCGGCAGCCACAGCAAGTCCCCTGCTCTATCCTGGCCACTGCCCATCCCTTTTGCTTGCTGAGCTGGCAGTAGAAGTCTACCGTCTCAGGGTCAATGCCAGCTAAAGCCAGCTGCCGCTTCTGCTTAAGTTCAGACAGCATATTTTTCAGCTGCTCTATATCAGCGGATAGTTTTTGCTGCTCGCCACGCCACTCATCCTCCACTGTGCTCAACTTACTGCTTAGGCTGGCCAGGTTAGCTTGCGCCAGTTCCACCTGCTCCATTATCTCAAGAGCTTTTTCTTCCATTTGGTCATGCCTGCCTTTCAAGCTCTCAACCTCGTGCTGGAGACTAGCCAGTTCTTTCGGGTTTTTTATCCGCCCACTATACAGGGCCTCTTTAGCCGCCGCTAGCTTGGTCTCAAGGTCCTCTATTTCCCATTCCGCAGAATGCTGCTTTTTCTTAAGTTCATCAAGATGCTGCTGCTCCCTTGCCAGCTTGGCCCGAACCCCGGCCACCGCCTGACTTTCTCCAAGCTGGCCCATATTCCGTGCTAGAGCCTGCTCCTTGGACTCTATCTCAAGCTCAAGAGCCTGTAGCTGGTAAAGCTGCCTTACAATACTCACTCTCAACCTCTATTTTAAGGCGACTAAATCATAATATCAATTCACCATCTTAAAAAATGACAAAACCTCGTAGCCTTAATAGAACATATGTGCTATTATTCATATATCCGCCAAGGAGTAAACTATGCGGTTACTCAAGCTAGCCATTAAAAAGCAGAGATGGGATCTAGCCGCCCATGTCATTGTCCTAGCCACAGCCAGGCTCCTTGGCCAAGGAGATAGACCAGATGCCAACAAAAAAAGAGGAAAAAAGAAGGGGAGCCCCAGAGGGCAATCAGAACGCTAGGAAGCACGGCTTCTACTCCAAGGTGCTTGATGAAGCGGAACAGCTTGACTTTGAGCAAGCCACCAGTGTTGAGGGTATTGATGAGGAGATTGCCCTGCTTAGGGTCAAGATAAAATCTGTCGTTGCCCATGAGCCAGAGAATATCAAGCTTATTATGCAGGCAACCAATACCCTGGCCAGGCTTATAAGGACCAGGTATAACATCAGCAAGGAGGACAAGAAGGGACTCAAGGAGGCAATAGCTAATGTCCTCAAGGATGTTGCCCTGCCGCTTGGCATCAGCATCGGAAGCGCCCTTGATAAATAGACTCCGCCCCTACCAGAGAGAAGTAGCCCTGGCTATACTTGATAGCATCTTTGCTAAAAAGGGCCTTACCTTTTCCGTTGAGATGGCCCGGCAGGGGGGCAAGAATGAATTATCAGCCCAGCTTGAACTACTGCTACTAACCCTTTTCATGGCCACACCACAGAACCTGGTGAAATGCGCCCCCACCTTCAAGCCACAGACGGTCATCTCCATGATGCGCCTCAAAGACAGGCTAAATGATGCCGGCTTTTCCAGCCTCTGGACATCCGAACTGGGTTATATCATCAGGCTGGGCAATGCCAGGGCTATCTTCCTATCCGCCGATGAGTCTGCCAATGTGGTCGGTAACACGGCTCATATACTGCTGGAAATAGATGAGTCCCAGGATGTTTCCAAGGAAAAGTACACCAAGGAATTCAAGCCGATGGGGGCAACCACCAATGTGACCACAGTTCACTACGGCACTACCTGGGACGACTCTACCCTGCTTGAGGAAGTGAAGCAGGTAAATTTAGAGCTGGAGAGGAAAGATGGTACCAAACGCCACTTCCGATATGACTGGCAGCAAGTAGCCAAATGCAACCCTGACTATTTAGCCTATGTCGAGGCTGAACGTGAGCGCCTGGGAGAGAACCACCCTCTGTTTTTGACCCAGTATCGCCTGCTGCCCATTCATGGGGGCGGCGGTTACCTGAGCCAGCAGCAGAGGGCACAGCTAGGAGGTAACCACTCAAGGAAGCACCAGCCCGAGCCGGGCAATGTCTATATCGCTGGTATTGACCTAGCCGGGGAAGCTGAGGAAGAGGAAGCAGCCATCATAAAAGCCCTGAAGCCGCGCCAGGACTCAACCGTGGTCACTATTGGCCAACTGGACTTCTCTATTTCCGATGAAGTTCAAAAAGAGCCCCGGGTAAATATTGTGGAACACTATTGCTGGACGGGCAAAAAGCACACCGAGCTTTATCCGCAGCTTATTGACATTCTAAGTAACCTTTGGCACTGCCGCAAGATAGCGATTGATGCCACCGGGGTTGGTCAGCCGGTAAGCTCATTCCTGAAAAAGTCATTAGGCTCAAGGGTTTCTCCGTTCACCTTTACCGCCCAGTCAAAGTCCCAGCTAGGCTTTAATCTACTGGCCGCCATTAACTCGGGCCGGCTGAAAATGTATGCCCGGGATGGTTCACCAGAGTATAGAGAGTTCTGGCTTCAGATGGAAAAGGCAAGGAGCCAGTTTCGCCCAAGTCAAACCATAAAATTTTATGTTGATCCGTCACAGGGGCACGATGATTTCCTGATGAGCCTGGCACTGCTGGTTGAGGCCGGCCAGCAGTATTCACCACGTAGCGCTAAGGGCAGTTTAAGGTAAAAGTAAACCGGGTAAGACCTAGTGTTAAGGCCCATTTCCTAAAAGAAATTCCCCTCTCCCTTAAAGGGAGAGGGGAATTAACATCAAAAATAAATTCTAATACGAAGCGTAGGCAAATCTCCTGCCCAGCCAGAAGGCAATGAGGCCAATAACCAGCACACCTAGCCCAATCCAGAGATATATAATCCAGCCAGGCCAGATAAAACCAATGTTAAATGTCTCAGCGCCGGCCCAGGGGCTTGCGTTTTCAGCGCTATCTATAGCATTCACCCTCCAGTAGTAGGGTTCTTTGGCACTTCTTGACTCCAGCTTCTCCTCTTCAGTGAGGGTATATTCCGATTGGGCAAGGCCTGGCTTGTCCAGCACTATGTTACTAAAACCTTCATCCGTAGCAATCTGGAGGGTGTAGGTTACGGGAAGGCTGTCATCAATAACATCCTCCCAGTCAAAGCGGACCGGCTGTTCTGGCCTAGTGTCAATTAAGGGTAGCAGCAGAACTGGTGACTGCGGTGGTATAGATTCCATAACGAAGACAAATTGCTCTGCAGTCTCACCATCACTGACTGTTATCGTGTGATCGCCGCCGGCACTCTTAGGAATGGCAAAGGTAACCGAGAAGGAACCACTGCTGTCAGTAGTAGCAATCGCCAACACCACCGGCTCACTTTCATAGGTGACGGTTACAGAAGCATTAGCCTTAAAGCCGGTGCCGCTGATGGTAAGCCCCATACCAACATAGCCAGGTGAGACTTCACTGGTTATCTGGCTGATGGTGGTATCAATCACAGCAGTGA
The DNA here is from genome assembly GCA_030615305.1 of Dehalococcoidia bacterium. The sequence goes on along the minus strand of JAUWZL010000037.1, from coordinate 2,033 downwards.
AGTTAGCACTAGCACTGTTGGTGCCATCACTGACCTCAACTGTATAGCTGCCCGCGGGACTAGCCGGCAGAGCGAAACTGCCGCTAAAACTGCCGTTAGCATCAGTCATAATCACTATAGGATTGGTGCTGACCAGGCTGTTATTGAATTTGATGGTTATCTGGCTATTAGCACCAAATCCGCTACCGGTAACTGATACTGTAGTCCCGGTGATACCGGTGGTTGGGGTCATGGCCATCTTGTGCTCAACAGTCAATGTCGCCGTAGCTGAATTACCGGCCGAATCCTGAGCCTTTACCGAATGACTGCCACTGGCTCTGGCGGGAATGGTGAACACGACGCTAAGATTGCCACTGGCATCGGTGGTACCGGTGCCAATGCTGACATTGTCAAGAGAGATAGTTACTGACCTATTGGCGCCAAAACCGGTGCCGCTAACCGTTACCTGGTCACCAACAAATCCCGAGGTGGGAGTAACAGCGGTTATTTCCGCCTCAATAGTGAACGAGGCACCATCCATATTACCAACAGTATCCTCAGCTAATACGAAATGGAGACCCTGGGGACAAGCCGGAATGGTGAAGGTGCCACTAAAGTTGCCATCAGCATCGGTGGTAGCCGTGCCTCTACTAACAAGGTCCATATCTTCGTCAATAGTCGCAAGGTCAAAGTAGAGGGTTACCGTCTTATTTGCTCCGAAACCGGTGCCGCTAACACTCACCTCATCACCGACAAATCCGGAGCCCTGGCTAATAGACATCTTCTCCTGGACGGTAAAGGTTGCCGTCGCCGAAACAGTAGCACTTTCCTCTGCCTTTACCGTGTGAGTACCATTGGTGGCATTGGGGACGAGGAAAGTGGCACTAAAGCTGCCGGAAGGATTGGTGGTAACCGATGCCGGACTGGTGGTAACCGCCGTGCCATCAAAGGTGATGGTCACGCTCTTATTGGCACCAAAGCCATTGCCACTAACCGTAACCTGGTCACCAACAAAACCTGTGGTCGGGGTAACGCTTGCCTTCGTCCCGATGGTGAAAGTGGCCGTGATAGAGTTGCCACTGGCATCCTGGGCTTTTACTTCATGGTCACCCCGCCCGGCAGCGGGAACAGTAAACTTTGCCGTAAAGCTGCCTAAACTACTGGTGGTAACCGACGCCGGGTCAGTGGTAACGGTAGCACCATCAAAGGTTATAGTTACACTTGAACTGGCGGCAAATCCGGTGCCGCTAACCGTAACCTGGTCACCAACACCACCTGAATCAGGGGTAACAGTTATCTCTGATAAGGTGGTGAAAGTGGCGGTAGCATCCCTACCGGTGGCATCTTCGGCTTTTATGGTATGGCCACCCTGGGCACTAGCCGGAATGGTAAAGGTAACATCGGTAAAGCTACCAAGAGTATTGGTGGTAACTGATGCCGGACTAGTACTAACCGCAGCGTCATCAAAGGTAATGGTTACACTTGAATTGGCGGCAAAGCTGGTGCCGCTAACTGTGACTGTATCGCCAACATAACCTTCTAAAGGATTTATCACGATTCCGGCTGCAATCACTGTGAAAGTGGTCGAGGTTATCAGGCCCGTAGGAAACGTAGCTGTCGTTCCTACATAAACAACATTTACCCCGGGAGTGGCACCAGTGGGAACCGAAGTTGGAGCAGTAAAAGACCCACCAGTAACTGTACTAGCTGTGCGGAGGATAGTATTCCAGAATATATAGACAGGCTGGCCTTCCCAAGCTCCAAAGCCTGTGCCATATACGGTAAATGGAGTACCGATGGTGCCAGTGTTCGGAACGCACGGTATTATACCCTGCGCCATAACCGGTGATGCCGGTATGGCTGCTGCCAGCAGGGCCAGGGTAAGGGCTACCGCAAGTATCCGGAAAATCCTTTTGTGCTTCACTATGTTGCCTCCTCAATTTACCTCTTGTCTAATTTCTTCACACTAGATTAATGGCTAACGGGCACCCTTGTCAAGTATTAAAATGACAAAAACATATTGACTTAAATAGAACATATGTGCTAATCTATTA
>JAUWZL010000029.1 GCA_030615305.1 Dehalococcoidia bacterium | reverse complement strand
TGCCTATGGAGGAGAGAGCACTGCATCCGTTACTGCAGCGGAGACCGGTGGCTAAAATTTCAGTAGTCCACATAACCCCTGACCGCGGACTGGCTGGTGGACTTGTTAGTAACATCAATCGCAAAACAGCTAGCTTCATATTGGAGGGGAGTGTGCCAGTTAACATTATTGCTATTGGTCGCAAGGGGCTTGATTTCTTAAGGCGGACTGGCCAGAACATCATTGCCGAGTTTACCGGGCTTGGTGACCGCCCCAGTCTGATTGATACACTGCCCATCTCTCACATTGTTATTGATGACTTTTCTAGCGCTGCTGTTGATGAGGTTTATCTGGCCTATACCCAATTTGTCAATACCATGGTCCAGAAGCCGGTTATGGAAAAGATATTACCGGTTGAACCGGCACCTATCCCGGCACCTGAAAATGTGGACTATATCTATGAACCGGGCCCAGACAAGGTCTTGGGGGGGCTCTTGCCCCGTTTTGTGGAGATGCAGGTATACCATCATATTTTAGAGGCTATTGCTAGTGAACAGTCAGCCCGGATGGTGGCTATGCGCAATGCTACTGAAAGTGCCATTGAGCTTATTGATGATTTAACACTGGCTTACAATAAGGCACGTCAGGAGATGATTACCAGGGAGCTCCTTGACATAACTGGTGGAGCTGTGGCACTGGAATAGGAGGTTATTATGGCAAAGGTTAAAGGTAAAGTAGCCCAGGTTATAGGTTCGGTGGTGGATATTGAATTTCCGCCTGATGAAATGCCGGCACTTTTTAGTGCTATTGAAATCCCGAAGGATGGCGGTAAGCTGGTGCTTGAAGTCCAGGGACATACCGGCAATAACCGGGTGAGATGTCTATCTTTGCTGCCAACAGATGGGCTTGCCCGTGGCGCTGAGGCAATAGATACCGGGGCACCACTTACCGTACCGGTAGGCAAAGCCTGCCTGGGCCGCCTTTTTGATGTAATGGGGCAGCCACTGGATAACCTTGGCGAGGTCAAAGGTGAGGAGTATTGGCCCATTCATCGTACTCCGCCAGCATTTGATGACCAGGAGACAACTACTGAGACCCTGGAAACAGGCATTAAGGTTATTGACCTGATAACCCCCTTTGCCAAGGGTGGCAAGATAGGCGCCTATGGTGGTGCCGGTGTCGGCAAGACGGTTATCATCATGGAGCTTATTCGTAATATCGCCACTGAGCATGGCGGTTTCTCCGTCTTCGCCGGTGTTGGTGAAAGGTCACGTGAGGGTAATGACCTGTGGTATGAAATGAAGGAGTCCGGTGTGCTTGATAAGACAGTCCTGGTCTTCGGCCAGATGAACGAGCTGCCGGCGGTTCGTCTCCGTGTTGGGCTGACCGGGCTAACTATGGCAGAATACTTCCGCGATGTTGAGCGCCAGGATGTTCTGCTATTTATTGATAATATCTATCGCTATACACTGGCTGGTATGGAGGTATCAGCCCTACTAGGGCGTATGCCCTCAGCAGTAGGCTATCAGCCAACGCTGGCTACAGAAATGGGTGAGCTACAGGAGAGGATTACCTCGACCAAGCAGGGCTCAATTACCTCTTTCCAGGCCATCTATGTCCCGGCTGATGATTACACTGACCCCGGGGTGGTGGCCACTTTCGGCCATCTTGATGCTGTCATTGCCTTGGAGAGGTCTCTATCAGAGCAGGGTTTATATCCAGCGGTTGACTCACTGGCTTCTACTTCACGTATACTTGACCCCAAAATTGTCGGTGAGGAGCATTATGAGGTAGCTCGCGAAGTGCAGAGGGTGCTTCAGCGCTACAAAGACCTTCAGGACGTAATTGCTATTTTGGGTATGGAGGAGCTTAGCGAGGAGGATAAGCTTACCGTGGTTCGTGCCCGTAAAATACAGAGGTTCCTAACCCAACCTATGTTTGTTACCGAGGTCTTTACCGGCCGGTCAGGCAAGTATGTGCCGGTGGCAGAAGCCGTTCGTGGCTTTAGGGAGATTCTGGATGGCAAGCATGACGCCTTGCCTGAACAGGCTTTTTACATGGTGGGTACTATAGAGGAGGCAGTTGAGGCAGCCAAGAAGCTGGAAGAGTAATCGTGGTTGGCTGGTGATACACAGGTGGTTTAAGAAAAATGGCTAGTATAAGGCTTGATATTGTTACTGCCGAGCGGGCAGTTTACTCCGAGGATGTGGAAATGGTTATTGCCCCCGGTGTTGAAGGTCAGCTGGGGATTCTACCCCATCATACCCCTCTGATGACCATGCTTGAGCCGGGTGAGTTAATAGTTAGGAAGGGCGCCGAAGAGTTCAGTTTGGCTGTTTCTGGCGGTTTTCTTGAAGTGCGACCTGACCGAGTTATAGTCCTGGCTGATTCCGCTGAGAGGGCTGAGGAGATTGATATAGCCCGGGCTGAAGAAGCCAAGCGCCGTGCTGAGCAGCAGCTGGCAGAACGATACATCCCAGGTGTTGATGCCGCTCGAGTTGAAGCAGCACTACGCCGCTCTCTCATCCGCCTCAAGGTAGCCGCCAGGCGTAGAAAAAGGAGACCTGAGGGCTAGGCGACACTTTATCATATAGCAGCCAGCTAGTTCGACTTCTTAGTATTTAGGCTCAGCAGTCCCTCTATAGCCTCAATAACTATACACCCCCGCTTAAGGTCAACGGATTTTACTATATCGCTAACCGCGGGGATAAGGATCTCGCCTTCGCTCCCTTGGACCACATAGACATCGTTGCTGGCTGTGGCTAGGATTTCAGAGATATTGCCCAGGTGCTCCCCCTTGGTTGTCCATACCTCAAGCCCTAAAAGTTGAAAGTGATAATAATGTTCCTCAGGTAGAGATTTAAGCTGGCTATGATGTATTTCTATAGGTTGTCCCTGGAGCCTTTGAGCCTCTTGAGCACTATCAATATTACCAAGCTTAATGATAACCCTGTCTTTTTGCCAGATAGCGCTCTTGATGGTCATTGGCTGACGGTCTATATAGACCTTTGCCCAGGGACTGAAGCGCTCGGGGAAATCGGTTATTACCTTTACCTTTAGCTGACCCTCGACGCCCCAGGGGGATACAATTTCACCAATGGTTATAAACTCTAGGTCTTTTGGCCCCATTCCCTGACCCAGGTAGGCTGACTAACGTGCCTTAAAAGGTATTATCTCTTTGATAGACTATTTAGCCGATTACCTGTATATGTAATGGTAGAAAAGAAAACATCATACAGGCTCAAATTAATCTGAAACAAACAGATTTTTGAGGGGTGGAGTTTCTCTTTAACTCTCTCACAATCTTGGGCTGGTTAGACAATCTCAAGAGTGACTCTAGTGCCTGCTTTGGCTGCCTTTACTCTGATTAGGGTGCGTATGGCCTGGGCTATCCGACCCTGCTTGCCGATAATCCGGCCCTTATCCTCATCGGCAACCTGCAATTTTAGAATTATTCCATCCTCTTCTTCTTCTTCGGTAACCACTACATCATCGGGTGAGTTGACCAGTGATTTGGCGATGTATTCTACTAGGTCCTTCATGTTTTCTCCTTTGTTGCCTTAAACTTTTCCATAACACCTGCCTTGGTTAGCAGTCTTCTGGCAGTAACTGTGGGTTGGGCGCCTTGCCCCAGCCATTTTAGGGCTTCTTCTTCATCTATAACTACTGTCTCCGGGTCGGTCAGTGGGTTGTAATGCCCGATAATACTGATAAACGCCCCATCTCGGGGGGAACGGGCATCGGCTACTACCAGCCGATAGCTTGGTTTCTTAGGGACGCCTACTCGCCTGAGCCTAATTTTTACCATTTTGTCTTTCTTCTTGGTTATTATGCCACCATAACTATTTGACTGTCAATACCAGTCAGCATTAGTTATCAAAACTTTTTATTTGTCACCAGGCTTGGGCACCAGCTATAATAGTGAGTGTGAAGACCGAGAGATGGCACGATTGGCAACTTAGCCCGGCTCAGGCTGTGGAGATACAGTGGCGGCTGTCACAACAGGTGTCACGGACAGGTGAGGTCGTTGCGCCGCGCTTTATAGCCGGAGCGGATATTGCTCTGGGCAAGCTTCAGGGAATGGCTCAAGCGGCGGTTGTTGTCTTGAGTTATCCCGAACTTAGGCTGGTGGCAATGGAACTAGTGCAGGACAGGCTTGAATTTCCTTACATCCCGGGACTTTTGTCTTTTAGGGAATCGCCATTAATACTGGCTGCCTGCCAGAGACTCTCGCTTACTCCTGACCTTATAATTGTTGATGGGCAGGGAGTTGCTCACCCTCGGAGGCTAGGGTTTGCCTCTCACCTGGGTCTCTTTCTGGATGTACCGACTATTGGCTGTGCCAAGTCTCGGCTCTGTGGCAGTCATTCGGTGCCAGGTGAGGAATCGGGTAGCTATACAGAATTAGTGGAAATGGGTGAGACTATAGGCGTTGCTCTGCGAACCAGGACCGGAGTAAAGCCGGTCTATGTTTCTATAGGTCATAAGATCAGCCTTGAGAATGCTATCTACTGGGTATTACAATGCTGTCGTGGCTATCGCCTGCCGGAGCCAACTCGCCTTGCCCACTTGGCGGCTGCTGGCGGCAATCTAAAGCCATATACAGATGTAAATAAGCTGAGTTATCGGGGAAAGGCTTAGATGGAAACAGATGAAATCATAATCAGTCGGGCGGTAGCAGAGGATGCGCCGGCAGCGGCTGAGCTGATGTATGAAGCCAGCTTTCCAGTTGAGCAATTCATTTTTGGTCAGTCTGCAAGCCAGGCTAGGGAGTTAATAATTGATACCTATAGCGAGGTTTTTCCCCGTCCGGGACATATACAGAGCTACAGCCATACCTTTGTCGCTAAAATTAATGATAGTGTCGTCGGTATGTTCCTTGGTTTTGATAGAAAGACGCGGAAGGAAGCTATTCGTGCTTCTTACAAGATATTGCTTAGCTGGCTAAGGCGTATTCCATTTTGGCATATTTTAAAGCTGTTACGTTTTGCAAACGAAACTGGACGCTCTTCCGCGCCAATCACCGAGGAAGACTACTACATTGAATACTTTGCCGTAACGCCACAAAGGCGTCTTCAGGGCATAGGCCGAAGATTAATGCAGACGGCTGAAATGGAGGCCAGGCGGCGGGGTCTGAAACGTATAGCCCTTGATATGGTGATTGATAACAAGGAGGCTCGCTGTTTTTATGAAGGTCTGGGTTTTAAGGTGGTCAATGAGGTAACTTACAAAAAGCGATATGCTAAATACGGACTTAGCGGGGAAACACGTATTGTAAAATACCTGTCGCATTAGTAGGAGGGAAGATGCGGGAATTAAAAGATAGACTGGACGGACTTCGGCAAAGGATCTTCATGGCAATGGTGCATCTTTGACGTCGCCGTCAAGGAGAAAGAGATAGCCAGACTTGAAAAGCAAGCGGCACAGCCTGATTTCTGGCAAGACTCGGCTGAAGCACAGGGTGCCATGCGCTGCTTGGCTGAATTAAAAAAGGTGGTGGACGGGTGGCGGGGACTAGAGAAAAGGGTAGCCGATATCGCTGAGCTAATCTCTATGGAGTCGGAGGAAGAGGTAACTTCACTGGGCAAAGAGATTCAGTCTGAGATTGATAAGATTGCCTCTCGCCTTGACGAGTTGGAATTCCAGAAGGCTTTTAGTGGTGAGTATGATAGCCGCAATGCCATACTGGCTATTCATGCCGGGGCTGGAGGTGTTGAATCCCAAGACTGGGCAGAAATGTTACTCCGGATGTACCTTCGCTGGGCTGAGCGCCGTGGTTATCAGGCTGAGTTACTGGATACCTCACCGGGAGAAGAGGCCGGGATAAAGAGTGCCATTGTTGAGATTAGTGGTGATTATAGCTTTGGCTACTTGAAATCGGAGCACGGAGTCCATCGGCTAATTCGCCTTTCCCCCTTTGATGCTGACCATGCCCGGCACACCTCCTTTGTTCTGGTAGAGGTAATGCCTGAGGCTAAAGGGGATGTTGATGTCAAAATTTCACCTGACGATTTAAGGATTGACACCTATAGGTCTAGCGGGCCTGGGGGTCAACATATGCAGAAGACCAGCAGCGCGGTCAGGATTAATCACCTGCCTACAGGTCTTGTGGTTACCTGCCAGAGTGAGCGTTCTCAATACCTGAACAAAGAGATTGCCTTAAGAGTTCTAAGAGCCCGGTTGCTGAAGCTGGAGTTGGCTAGGAGAGAGGAAGAGAGGGTTAGGCTTAAAGGAGAACATGTGGTCGCCGGTTGGGGGAACCAGATTAGAAGCTACATCCTTCACCCGTACAGGATGGTAAAAGACCACCGGACTGATTATCAAACAGGTGACACCGAGGCCGTCCTGGACGGTGAATTGGACGACTTTATCACTGCCTACCTCAGGTCTGGTTTGGGTAAGGAAGATGATTAAGAAGACCCTTGTTTTGGTTATAGTTTTGGGCTTACTGCTGGTAGCATTAAGCCCGGTCCAGGCCCAGACCGAAGTAACAGTGCCTGAAGCCTCGGCCTGGGCAGTGTTTCCAACCTCGCTTGACTTCAATTTGTCCATTGAAAGCGAGGTTAATATTACCGATATTCGTCTCCACTACATCGTTGACCGTGAAGGCTTTGCCCGGGTGACCAGCGAGGTCAACATTGACTTTACTCCTGACACCAGCGTGACCGCTAGCTGGACCTGGGATATGAGAAAGACCGGCGGCATGCCTTCTGGGACTGTGGTTGAGTACTGGTGGACTATAGCTGATGCCAGCGGCAACAGATTTAAGACAGCCCGGCAGCAGGTCCACTTTGATGATAACCGCTATTCATGGCGCATTCTGACAGAGGGTAATATAACCTTATACTGGTACCAGGGTGATGACTCCTTTGCCCAGGAGTTAATGCTAACCAGTCAGCAAGCACTGACTCGGCTGGCTGAGGATACCGGTGCCCATCTGGAAAGGCCGGTTAAGGTCTATATCTATGCCAGCACTACGGACTTAAAAGGGGCCATGATTTTCCCACAGGAATGGGTCGGGGGAGTAGCCTACACTACACAGGGAACCGTAGCTATCAGCATAGCCCCAGAAAATATTGAGTGGGGCAAGAGGGCAATCGTTCACGAACTAACCCATCTGGTGACGCACCAGATGACCTTCAACCCCTATAACTCTTTGCCTACCTGGCTTAATGAGGGCTTGTCCATGTATGCCGAGGGAGAACTGGAGGCGGTATACCAGGCCTATTTGGAGCAGGCGTTAGCCCAAAAAAACCTTATCTCGGTGCGCAGCCTGGCCAGTCCTTTCTCTGCCTATGCTACCCAGTCCTATCTTTCCTATGCCCAGAGCTACAGTCTGGTCGAGTTCCTCATTAATAGTTATGGCCAGGATAAGATGTTTGAGCTGCTCAGTAACTTTAAGCAGGGCAGTAGCTATGATGGTGCCCTAATAAGTGTCTATGGTTTTGATATGGCGGGTCTTAATGTCCTCTGGCGGGATTACCTTACGGAAAAATACCAGCCAGCCGGAGAAAAAGCGTCATCCCCGACACAGGTGGCCACATTATCCGCCCTGGCAACAACACTCCTACTGGGCTTAGGTCTGGTTGTTGAAGGGTGGGCTTGGAGGCGAGGACAATGAAAAAGTCTTTTACCATCCACGATTTACCTATCTCTGAGCGCCCCAGGGAGAGGCTGCTCAAATTTGGCGCCGAGTCGCTTTCGGCGCAGGAGATCTTGGCACTGATTTTGGGTCGCGGTATTGCCGGCGAGTCGGTAATGGTAACGGCGCAAAGGCTGCTGAGCCGCTTTGGCAGCCTCAAGGGAATTGCCAGTGCCTCAATAGAGGAGCTGTCTCAGGTAAGAGGGATTGGCCTGGCCAAGGCAGCGCAGTTCAAGGCTGCCCTTGAACTGGCCAACCGCCTGGAGGCTTATTCCGAGGCTTCGGACAAACCGGTAGTGAAGATGCCGGAGGATGTAGCTAATTTGGTAAGGGGGAGGCTGAAGGGTAAGAAGAGGGAGCACTTCTTGGCGATTTTGCTGGATAGCCGCAGTCGGCTGATAAAGGTCTCAGAAATTTCAGTGGGCAGCCTGGATACTAGTATTGTTCACCCCAGGGAGGCGTTTAAGGAAGCTATATCGGCCAGTGCCGCCTCGGTTATCTTTGTCCATAACCACCCGTCGGGTGACCCCACTGCCTCAGAGGATGACATAGAGTTAAGCAAAAGGTTAATCCAAGCCGGGGAGATTATGGGTATAGATGTCCTGGACCATATCATTATCGGTGGTAAGGATTACCTCAGCCTGAAAAGGCAGGGCTTGTTTTAAGACTGTTCATCTACCCCATCCCCTGTATCCCCTTCCCCTTCAAAGGGGAAGGGGAAGTAGTAGTAAGAGGGGCTGGCGCCCCTCTTTCACACCCCATATGTGGATTTGAATTTTAAAGGAGGGAGAAGAACTTTTAG
>JAUWZL010000069.1 GCA_030615305.1 Dehalococcoidia bacterium | reverse complement strand
TTGAAAAAGAGGGGCTTTGCCCCTCTTAGACTCCCCGTACTTATAGACCCTTTCAACGGTTTAAAAGACATCCAGGAGAAGGTTATTCGGGCTGTTAACCCAACAGTTTTTGAACAGGATGCGGCGCGCTTGCTAAGAGCGGTGCGCCTGGCCGCTGAGCTCGGCTTCACAGTTAGCCAGCAGACTGAAGACCTGATTCAGCACAACTGCCACCTCATTTCCGGTGTCGCCGGGGAGCGAGTAAGAGAGGAACTATTAAGACTGCTGGCGACCGCCAATACGGGGCAACTTTTGCTCTACCTGGATGACCTAGGCTTAATAAGGGCACTGATTCCGGAACTAAGCCGGGCCAAGAGGGTTGAGCAGCCCAGAGAACACCACTGGGACGTTTTCAACCATTCAGTTAAGACAGTAGACGCCGTTGACTTTGTGCTCAGGCAGGGAAGCTGGCAGCACGCCGGCAGGGAGGTTCTGGATTTCGTCCCCTGGTCAGCAGAGCTAGCCAAGCACTTTGACCTTAAGGTCAGCGGCGGCAGTACCAGAAGGCTACTCCTTAAGCTGGCAGCCCTCCTGCATGATATTGCCAAGCCACAAACAAAAAGTGTTACTGCCGAGGGCAGGACCCGCTTTTTGGGCCACCCCAGGCAAGGGGCACCAATAGCCGCCGCTATCCTGGAAAAGTTGAGGTTCAGTACCAAGGAAATAAGGCTAGTGGAGGCAGTTGTGCGCTACCATCTTCGCCCGGTACAGATGAGCCTAGATGAGCTACCCAGCCGCAGGGCCATCTACCGTTACTTCCGGGATGCTAGTGACGCTGCCATTGATACACTATTTTTCAGCTTAGCTGACCACTTGGCCACCAGAGGCCCAAATTTAGACATGCCAAACTGGCAGGAGCATGCCAACTTGGTGGACTATGTGCTGGCTCAGCACTTCAAGCAGGAGAGCCTAGCGGCACCGCCCAAGCTGATTAGCGGGCATGATCTAATCAAAAACTTTAATCTCAGCCCGGGACCCAAAATTGGGCAACTTCTGGAGGCAGTGCGAGAAGCACAGGCCTCCCAAGAGGTGTCCACCAAAGAGGAAGCCCTGTCCTATATAAGTCGTCTATTAACCTCAAGGGAGGAAAATCAACATCGTCCTTCCCCTGACAGAAAAGAGGTATGACCAGAGCCAACGATGGATTCCATGACGGCTCCGCTTAATTAATGAGGATAGTTTTGGTTTAAAGATATGCCCAGAAAAAATACGCTGGTCTTTATAGCCATAATAATAATTTTCACTCTCGCCTTGCTGGTAATCCTGCCGGTTGATAAAGGACTACTGGGCGGCAGGGGAATACTGCTCGGTCTGGACCTCCAGGGCGGCATCCACCTGGTCTATAAGGCTGACCTTTCCGGAGTGGAGCCGGGCAAGGAGGCAGAAATCATTGACGGGGTGGTGGCGGTTATTCAGAACCGGATTAACCCACTTGGAGTAACCGAATCGAATATTGAGAAGCAGGGTGAAGACCGGATAGTAGTGGAACTACCGGGCCTAGCCATCACTGATGTCCAAAAAGAGCGCATCGGGAGAACAGCGCTGCTTGAGTTTCGTGAATTTGTAGACGATACCTGGATACCAGCCACCGGTACCATTGACGGTAAGGAGAAGGTACTGACCTCAAGCTTCTTTAAAGAAAACACCTATATTGATATAGATAATTTTGGTAACATACTGCTTATCTTTGAGTGGGACGAAGAGGGTAGCCAGCTTTCGGAACAGATTACCAGCCGACTGCTGGGGCAGCAGTTAGGCATATTTGAGGGCGATGAGCCTTTGAGAGGAGACGACGGACAGCCCATTGCCCCTAGAGTTGATTCGGTGATTATAGACAGTGGCCAGATTGAAGGCTTAAGCATGAATGAGGCGACGGCATTATCGTCACAACTGAATGCCGGACGCCTGCCGGTGTCCCTGGAGGTCATCTATGAACAGACTGTGTCTCCGGTACTGGGCGCTGATTTCATTGACCTGAGTTTAAAGGCAGGACTGATTGGCATTTTACTGGTTATGTTATTTATAATTATCTATTACCGCCTGCCCGGGCTAGTTGCCTCCCTGGCTCTAATTTTCTACGGCGCCCTAATAGTAGCCCTATTCAAGATGATACCAGTCACCCTCACCCTGGCCGGTATCGGGGGTTTTGTCCTGTCCATTGGCATGGCGGTGGATGCTAATGTACTTATCTTTGAGCGGATGAAGGAAGAATTACAGAAAGGGCGGACACTGGGGGCGGCAACTGAAGCCGGCTTCAATCGCGCCTGGAGAGCTATCCGGGACTCAAACGTGACTACATTTATAGTCTGCGGTATTCTCTACTGGGTAGGCACCAGCGTTGTGGCTGGTGCGCCGGTAAAAGGCTTTGCTCTAACCCTGTTTATTGGTGTTGCCGTGAGCATGTTCACCGCCATTGTGGTTACCAGAACCTTGCTACGCCTTTTCGTGGGCACTCGCTTGTCACCAAAAACCAGGCTGTTCAGCCCTTATCTGAGAAGGAAATGATGTTTGATATTGTAGGTAAAAGGTTTCGGTTTTTCCTCATCTCGGGGGTTGTAATACTGATAGGTATTGTTTCCCTGGCCAGCTTCGGCCTCAAAGCCGGCATTGAATTCAGCAGCGGCTCGCTACTGACACTGAGCTTTGACGAGGAAGTAGAACTGAGCCTAATCAGGCAGGAACTGGATAATCTGGGCTACGCTAATGCCATTGTTCAAACTACGGGAGAGGGTGACTTCCTCATCCGCACCACAGAATTAACCGCCGAGGAGAAAGATCAGCTTAAGGAAGCGCTGGAGGCCAATTTTGGCCCGGTGACTGAGCGTGGTTTTGAAAATGTAGACCCCCTGATAGCCAGGCAGACGGCACAGACGGCAGGGATTGCCGTAGCCATCGCCGCCATCGGGATACTGCTTTATGTCACCTGGGCATTTCGCCGTATGCCCAAACCCTTCCGTTATGGCACCTGCGCCATAGTAGCCCTACTGCACGACGCCCTGGTGGCATTGGGAGTCTTTTCCATTCTCGGTGGTATTTTAGGATGGGAAGTCAACCTAATGTTTATCACCGGCATCCTGGCAGTAATTGGCTACAGCGTAAATAATACCGTCGTTGTTTTTGACCGGATACGGGAGAACCTGCTTTCCGGCTCAAGCCCCAATTTTGAGCTTGTCGTCAATAGAAGCCTAGTTGAGACCCTCACCCGCTCCATCAATACCAGCCTGACCACCATTATTGTGGTACTGGCCCTTCTGCTCTTTGTCGGCTCAACCATTCAGAATTTCTCTGTAGTACTGCTGATTGGCATCATCGCCGGAACATACAGCTCGCTGTTTATTGCCCCATCACTGCTGGTGGTCTGGGAGAAGGGGGAATGGGGACGGTTTATTAAGTGGTTTCCTGTAAAAGCTAGCCGCAGGTAATGGGAAATGTTTTCTACCAAAGAGAACGTTGCTAAACTGTCCATTTTTGCTATCAGCTTACTTATAGTGATGAAAGTGGTAGCCAGCATAATGACCGGCAGTATCGGTATCAGAGCTGATGCATTACATAGCATTATTGACCTATCGGGAGCAGTTATTGGCTACATCGGCATCAGGATTGCAGGTAAAC
>JAUWZL010000080.1 GCA_030615305.1 Dehalococcoidia bacterium | reverse complement strand
CATTGGTGGGCAGAGGCTAGGCATTGTCGTCTCCGGTTCATTAAACAAAGGAATAGAGGTTAAACTGGATAGCTCAGCTTCGGTTGAGGAGATGGCGGTAGGGCGCTATGTAACCATTGAGGGAAACAAGCAGCGTTTCTTCGGCATGATAACCGATGTCAGCCTGGGGGTAATCGACCCCAAGCTCACCCTTACCCCGCCTGATGTGGCTGACCCGTTCATGGCTGAGGTATTAGTCGGCACCAGCACCTATGGCACCCTCCATGTCTCTCCGTATCTCACTATTGGGGGTGATGTCGCCAGTCTGCTTGGAGAACCCCAGCCGGTTAAGACAATTCCGGCACATTTTGCTACGGTAAACCTGGCTTCAGACCAGGATATTGAGATGGTCTTTGGCAAGGAGGATAAAGAAAGATTCTGGATTGGCAATCCTCTGGATATGGAGACCAAGCTTTGCCTCAATCTGGAGGAGTTGGTTAAACGTTCTAATGGTATCTTTGGCAAAAGTGGCACCGGGAAGACCTTTCTTACCAGAATTTTGCTTATTGGCATGCTGCAGAAGAGCCAGGCAGTAAACCTAATCTTTGATATGCATAATGAGTATGGCTGGGCGGGAACCAGAGAGGGGGGCCCACCGGTAAAGGCTCTAAAGCAGCTTTTCCCGTCCAATGTAGCCGTGTTTACCCTTGATGAAGAAAATTCGCGGCGTAGAGGAGTGAGCACTGATTTCGTGGTTAGGATAGGCTATGATGAAATTGAGCCTGGGGACATTGAGATACTGCGTCAGACTCTGAATCTTACCGACCTAGCCGTCGAAGCTGTATACCAGCTAGCCAGAAGATTTGGTAAGGTCTGGCTGCAGAGTACCCTGGATATTAAAGATACCGAGGAATTGCCCGAAGGTTTGAATATACACGAAAGCACCCTTAATAACTTACAGAGAGGGCTGGCCACTATCAGGCGGCTGCCCTTTATAGAGCCTCATGCTCCAACCGATGCTGTAGGTGGCATTCTTGAGCAACTTGACCGTGGAATGAATGTGGTTCTGGAGTTTGGTAGATACCGAGATTTTACATCTTATATCCTGGTAGCCAATATGCTCACCCGCCGTATTTATGCCCGGTATCAGGAGAGGACGGAAAAGGCAATGGTTGAGGATAGCGCCAGGCCTACCCCTCTGGTGATAACTATTGAGGAGGCGCACAAATTCCTCAATCCTGAGGTGGCTAACCGAACCATCTTTGGCACCATTGCTCGTGAAATGCGCAAGTATAATGTTTCTCTACTGGTGATTGACCAGCGCCCCAGTGGCATTGACGATGAGGTCATGTCGCAGATGGGAACGAAAATAACCTGTCTGCTGGACAATGAGCGGGATATTGATAGCGTTCTGTCCGGGGTATCAAATAAGAGTGCGCTCAAATCAGTATTGGCTAGGTTGGCATCAAAACAACAAGCCCTCATCTTCGGTCATGCCGTGCCTATGCCGGTAGCCTTCCAGCCTCGGGAATATGGTTCGGCTGAGTCTTACCGGGCTTTTATCCCCGGCGGAGAGGCTGAGATTGGAGAACAGGCAGCAAAGGATATTGAGGAGCTGTGGGAGTAGGAATGTCAGCTCATGCAATAAAAAGACGACTAGAAGCTATATTGGCCAGCCCAGCCAGTCAAAAACGCCGAGCAACTTGAGCCCCATATAGAATACTAAAGCGACAAATATATACTGTAGTTGTCTGGCGGGTAGCCGGTGGGCGGTGATAGCCCCAACCTGGGCCATGCCAATGCTGGTAACCGCCAGCAGGAACCATGCCGGCAGATTAACATAGCCTATAGAATAGGCGGGCAAATTGGGGATACCGAGTCCGTTTATAATAAAACCGATAACACCGCCAGTGCTGGAAAATATCATTATAGCTAAGGATGTAGCTATCGCACTATGCATCTTGAACCTGAGTGCCAGCACCAATATGGGAACCGCTATTA
Source organism: Dehalococcoidia bacterium (assembly GCA_030615305.1). Next base: position 1,194 of record JAUWZL010000080.1, on the reverse strand, counting down.
TACCAGCTCCAAAGCCCATGATGCCGGTGGCGAAGCCTATGGGGATAGCCCAGGCAACCCACAGCCAGGGGTTATCATTGGGTGCTTGCTCAATCTCTGGTAGCTTGGCAGTGAGCATCCTGATGCCCATAGCCAAAATTAGGACGCCAAAGGCTATCTTTAGCCCGGTCCCGGGAAGGTGAGTAGCTAGGGTAGCTCCACCAAAAGCAGCTATAAGAGCGCAGCTACCCATGATAATGGCTGCTTTCCACCATACTGCTCCCTTCTGATGGTGCCTCCAGGTGCCACTGAGGGCTGTGGGCAAAATAACCAGCAGATTGGTGCCGAATGCCAGCTTTATCGCCATATCTTCAGAAATACCCATGGCGGTATACACCATATACTGAACTGGGGTCATGATGGAACCGCCACCTACACCGAGAAGACCACTAAAAAAGCCAGTAAATATACCGGCTGCCAGTAGAATAATAATATGAACTATTGTCATCTAGCTATTTTCCCCAAGGATATCGGTTGCTGGTTAGCCATTATCCCTCTTTTACCTGCCAATCTCAAGACCAGCATCATCGATAGTGAAGCCACTGGGGCAAATTGCTAATATAACCCTTTGTTGCTATAATAACTTTTAGCAATGGGGCTGTAGCTCAGCCGGGAGAGCGCCTCCTTTGCACGGAGGAGGTCAGGGGTTCGAGTCCCCTCAGCTCCACCATAGTGGACGGAATAAAGAACTCCCCGCCAAATTACACAAGAGTCGATGTGGCCGGGGAGGATTTTTCCAGTGACCTTCGTCTGGCTCCCCCCTATTGACTGGCTACAGAAAAACATTCAAAATGTAGCGAAATGGACATCACATTAACAGTTGTCTTTGCCTTCCTCGGCGCTGCTATTGGCAGTTTCCTCAATGTCTGCATTGACCGCTTGCCTGAGGGAGAGTCCTAGCTGCATCCTGCCTTTCGACGAGCAGCTTTCAAATTGGCCACAAATCTGTCATACCTACGCCGATATGTCTCGTCATCCATACATTCCCGTAAGTTCAGCATATAGCCAGCATGACAAACAAATCATAAAAATGTGGGGTAAACCTATAAACATTTCGTAAACATCCCTGAGCAAACGAAAGTAGATGCGGATTTGTCCAAGCTAAGAAAGATGGTTATGATGGCCTTGACTGCTTGCCTGAGGGGCGGTCTTGGC
>JAUWZL010000085.1 GCA_030615305.1 Dehalococcoidia bacterium | reverse complement strand
ATTTCTAGGGCACTGCGCCACAAAGGGATCACCGCCTTCATTGTGGAAAAGGGCACCCCGGGTTTTTCGGTGGGTAAGCATGAGAAAAAGCTGGGGCTGCATGGTGTCTCTTCAGTAGAGCTTATCTTTCAAGACTGCCTTTTGCCGCGGGAGAACCGACTCGGGGATGAAGGCAAGGGACTTAAGATAGCTCTTGAAGCCCTTAATGCCAGCCGAACCACGGTGGGTGCTGAAGCGGTAGGTATCTCTCAGGCCGCCTTTGATACCGCCCTAGGCTATGCCAGGGAGCGCCAGCAGTTTGGTCAGCCGATAGCTAACTTTCAGGCCATCCAGTGGATGTTGGCCGATATGGCAACCCAGATTGAAGCCGCCCGGTTGCTTACCTATCGGGCAGCCTACCTTGAGGATAATGGTTTACCCTTTTTGAAAGAGGCGGCTATGGCCAAGCTGTTTGCCTCCGAGGTTTCCCGGATGGTAACCAATAATGCCCTTCAGATTCATGGTGGCTATGGCTACACTAAGGACTATCCTGTTGAACGCTACCTCAGGGATGCCAAGATAACCGAGATATACGAAGGCACCTCGGAGATGATGCGCCTGACCATTGCCCGAAATCTAATCAAATGAGCCAGAGATAAAGGGGGAATGTAGATATGAGTGACCAGAGGACGACGAAGCAGATTCTTATGGAGAAGACAGAGCCTGGTGAGTCTATCCCTCTCTATAATCCAGAAGCCCTTAAGAAGATAGAAGAGGAGCTTAGCCGGTGGCGGAATACGGTGCTCCGTGAGACTGACCGGCGGGACTGGCAGGTTACTCCTCATACTATCTTTGGCTCTGAGCTTCCCCGGGAGCTACTTTACACCCCGCTTTCAAACCCCGATTTTGATTACCAAAAAGACCTGGGTTTTTCCGGGGAGGCGCCCTACACCAGGGGCATACACCCTAATATGTACCGTGGCCGGACATTTACCCTGCGCCAGCTATCAGGTGCCGGTTCCCCCGAGTATATTAACCAAAGACTCAAGATGCTGCTTAAGCATGGTGCCACCGGGATTAACCTGGCGCTTGATTTAGCCACCGTCCAGATGTTTGATTCTGATGAGCCGGAGGCTCTGGGGCAGGTGGGAACGGTGGGTGTGCCCGTTGATTGTGTTGAGGATATGGAAACCATCTTTAAAGATATTCCCATAGATAAGATAAGTGCTTCTATTGTCACCCATTATCCCAGGAATACAGCCATACTATTTCCCATGTATCTGGTCATGGCTGAGCACCGCGGTGTTTCCTGGGTTAGCCTGGTTGGCAGTGTCCAGAACGATTTTATCATGGAGAACCTGGTGCGCAGTGCCTGTGAATATATATCGCCTGCGGATGCCTTCAGGGTGCAGTGCGATAACATAGAGTTCATCAGAAAGCAGGTGCCAAAATGGAACTATGTCACCCTGAATGGTTATAACCTGCGCGAGTGGGGGACATCGGGCATTACCGAGATGGCGGTGGCAGTGGCTAATGCCATTGAAACCCTTAAAGAGATGACCAGGCGGGGTTACGATATTGACTGGGCAGCCGAGCGGCTGGCCTTCTTCTGGGCTCCAGCCAGCGACTTCTTTGAAGAGGTTGCCCGGCTGCGCGCCGTAAGGCGGCTCTGGTACCGCATAATGAAATACAGGTTTGGCGCCAAGAGCCCCAGGTCTATGTGGATGAGGTGCCATGTGCAGACTTCAGGCGGCTCTCTAACCAGAGAAGAGCCAATGAATAACGCTGTGCGGGCGGCTTATCACGCTCTAGCCGCCGTGCTCGGCGGCTGCCAGTCCCTTCATGTAGATGCCTATGATGAAGCCTATTCAGTGCCTTCCGAAGAGGCTTCCATCCTAGCCCTCAGGACCCAGCAGATTATTGAAGCCGAGACGCAGGTTACCCAGGTGGTTGACCCGCTGGGCGGCTCCTTCTATATAGAAAAGCTGACCGACCAGATAGAGGAGAAGATCCTTGATGAGGTGGATGACATAGAGCGGAGGGGTGGTATTGTTGAGGTTGTTGCCAGTGGCTGGCTGCATGGCCGAGTAGCCCGTCACATAGAGCGGGAGCAGAAAATGATCGCTAATGGTGATATAAAGGTGGTTGGGTGTAACTACTTCAGGGCTGCTGACCTGAAGATGCCTGATATCTATGTCCACCAATATGATGATAGTCTGGGTCAAAGGATACGGCAGAAACTGGCCAGAGTGAAAAAGCAGCGGGATAACCGGGCGGCAATGAAAAGCCTAGACGCCCTTAAGCAAGCCTGTAAGCGTGGCGGTAATGTTATGGCCGCCTGTGTTGACTGTGCCCGGGCTTATGTTACTGAAGGTAAAATGCGCCAGGCATTCGTAGAAGCCTTTGGACTGTGGCAACCGCCCGTGTTTATATAAGAATATTGAGGTTACCGCATTATGGTAGGTCGGGATAAAAAGATCAAAGTGCTGCTGGCCCGCTTTTCCTTAGAGACCCACTCAAGGGGTGTGATTACCGTGGCTGGTATGCTCAGGGATGCCGGTATGGAGGTCATCTTAGCGGGCAATGCCCGACCCCAAGAGATAATCAGGGCGGCTAAGCAGGAAAAGGTTGACGTTGTTGGCATAAGTAGCTATTGTGGTGGTGAGCTAGCCCTGTGTGATGAACTAATGAAAGCAGCTGAGAGAGAGGGGATAAGGGGGGGTACCGTTTTTATATTGGGTGGGGTGTTCCCAGCCAGCGATGCTCCCAGACTAAAGGAGCTCGGTTTTAGTGCCGTCTTCCCGCCATCTTCCACTAAAGAAGAAATTGTTGCCAGTATAAAGAGTGCCCTTGCCTTGAGCTGAGAGTTTGGCTTAACAGGGTGACTGGTAAATGCGGCATTTGGCTTCGCCGGCGACCACCACTTCCCCATTCTGGTTGGTACAGGTGTTTTTCAGGGTTACCATGCCCCTGTACCTGTTTATTTCCATCACCTCAGCGGAAGCGGTTATCGTGTCCCCGATTCTCACCGGCTTTAAAAACTTGGCTGAATGGGATAAAAAAATGGGT
>JAUWZL010000031.1 GCA_030615305.1 Dehalococcoidia bacterium | reverse complement strand
ACGGTTGGGGTCATACTCAATGGCGGCCACTCTGCCGGGAACACCGAGCTTAGCCCGCTTAAAGTCAATGATGCGCAGCCTGCGCTTGGCACCACCACCCCGGTGGCGGACAGTTATTCTCCCCTGATTACTACGCCCAGCCTTCTTCTTGAGAGGCAGAAGCAGAGATTTCTCCGGCTTACTTTTGGTCAGTTCCTCAAAGGTAGAGCCGGTCATACCCCGCCTGCCGGGAGAAGTTGGCCGGTATGTCTTTAGTGCCATTTGCTTATATAATCTCCTTGATTCTTCCTGACTATTATCCCCATACCCATAAAGAACCTAAATTTTCTGACCAGTTGTGCAACCTCTCCCCCATTCAAACTTCCCTTCTTAAGATACTAAACCCCTTCAAATAGCTCTATTTTATCCCCTGGCTTAAGGGTAACAATTGCCTTCTTCCAGGGTGAAGTAAGAACCTGTCGTCTGCCCACGCGACGCTGTTTGCCCGGTACTGTCATGGTGTTAACTGCGGTCACCCCAACCTTAAAGGCGGTTTCCACAGCCTGCTTAATCTGCTGCTTGTTAGCCTTGGCGGCTACTTCAAAGGCATACCTGCCCTGAGCCTGGAGCAGGGTATTCTTTTCCGTTATTAACGGACGGCGCAAGACTTCGTAGAGATGCATTGTCTTAAGCTGCCTCCTTGCCCCACAGTTGCTCTACCTGGCGTACCGCCGTCTCGGTTAGGAGCAGCATCTTATGGGAAGTAATATCAACCACGTTAAGTAAATTGGCTGGAATTGTTTTAACTCCAGGCAGATTACGGGCTGATTTTACCACATTTTCCACCGGCTCACCGGTAGCAATAAGAGCTGAGTCTTCTATTCCCAGTGCCGCCAGAATCTTAACCATCTCTTTAGTCTTGGGTTCTTCAAGCCTTAACTCATCCAAGACCATCAGTTCTTTACCCCCGGCCTTAGCTGACAGGACGCACCTTAGAGCCAGCCGGCGCATCTTTTTAGGCATTGCCTGCCGGTAGCTCCTGGGTTTAGGGCCAAAAGTAACACCACCGCCACGGCGCAGTGGGGACCTTATGCTGCCAGCCCGGGCACGCCCGGTATGCTTCTGCCGGAACATCTTCTGCTTACTACCGGCAACCTCACTGCGGGTTTTAGTGCTTGCCGTCCCCTGGCGGGCATTTGCCAGCTGCCTGACCACTGCCTGGTGTACCACAGCCTCATTAACGGGCAGGGCAAAGACATCATCAGAAATGTCAATGTGCTTCACCACTTTGCCGGCCATACTATAAACTGGAACTTGCACTTCTTACTTCTCTGACTTTCTTATCAGTAATAGTCCATTCTTGGCGCCAGGCACCGCTCCCTTAACCAGTAACAGGTTACGGTCAGTGTCGGTCTTAAGCACCTCAAGGTTACGCACCGTCACTTGCTCGTCGCCCATGTGCCCGGGCATGCGTTTGCCTTTTAACACCCGACCAGGAGAAGAGCCCGCCCCTATAGAACCCGGGGCACGGTGCCGGTCGGATTGGCCATGTGTTTTGGGCCCACCGGCAAAGCCGTGGCGTTTGACCACTCCGGCAAAGCCTTTACCCTTGGACACCCCGGTAACATTAACCAAATCACCGGGCTTAAACAGGCTGACATCAACCTTATCCCCTACCTTAACGTCTTCACTGTCAACCAGCCTGAATTCCCTTAAATACCTGAAATCTCCCTGCCCCTTAAGGTGTCCCCGCTGGGCAGACTTCAGCCTTTTGGCCTCACCAAAGCCAAGCTGGGCGGCGTTATAGCCCTCCTTGGCTTCCGTTCTGACCTGTATCACAGTACAGGGACCGGCGCTGACAAAGGTTACTGCCTCAGCTTTACCGTTCTCCCTGAATACCTGGGTCATACCCAGCTTGCGTCCAATAATCCCTTGTATCATATCAGACTGTCCTATAGCTTAATGTCTATGCCAACACCAGATGGCAGATTGAGGTTGGCCAGAGCATCTATCGCTTTAGAAGTCGTCTCCACAATGTCTATAAGGCGCTTATGGGTCCGAATTTCAAACTGCTCCTGGGAGTCCTTGTCTATAAAAGGCGAGCGGATAACGCTGAACTTCTTGATACGGGTCGGCAGCGGCACCGGACCGGTAACAATGGCACCGGTTCTCTCCAGCGCTTCTACTATCTGCCGCGCCGCCTGGTCAAGTATCCTGTGGTCAAAACCCTTTAGTTTGATACGAATCCTCTGTTTTGGCATTTAGACCCTACTTTAGGTTAGCTATCTATTTTCTACCCACAGCTTTACCCCTAATCCCGTCAGCTAATTCAGCCGGTAGCTCCTGATACTGGTGGAACTCCATAGAATGCGTCGCCCTGCCTTGAGTCAGTGACCTGATGGCAGTGGCATAACCAAAGGTCTCAGCCAGTGGTAACAGGCAACAAACGGTGGAGGTGTCACCACGTGTCTCAATAGACTGGATATGCCCCCTCCTGGAGCTGAGGTCACTAATTACATCTCCCAGAAACTGTCCCGGGGTGACCACTTCCAGTCTCATAACCGGTTCCAGGATGGCTGGCTTAGCCTGGCTGATACCATTCTTGAGCGCTATTGAGCCGGCCATCTTAAAAGCAATTTCTGAAGAGTCAACCTCATGATAGCTGCCATCGTATAGGGTTGCCTTAATATCAACCACTGGGTAGCCGGCACTGCCCCCGGTCTCAATTGCCTCTTTGATACCGGCTTTGGCGGCTAAAATAAACGGCTTGGGCAATACACCGCCCCTAATTCGGTCTACAAATTGAAAGCCAGTACCACGCTCTAAAGGCTCAAGCTCAATCCAGATATGCCCATACTGGCCACGGCCCCCAGTTTGCCGAACAAACCTCCCCTCAGCCTTGGCCGGGACAGTAATGGTCTCCTTATAGGCAACCCGAGGCTTGCCCACCTTGGCGGCTACCTTATATTCACTGAGTAATCTGCTGACTATAACCTCTACGTGAAGCTCACCCATGCCCGAGATAACCGTCTGTCCGGTATCCTCGTTGTAGGCTACCTTAAAGGTTGGGTCCTCCTCGGTCAGCTTTTGCAGGGCCTCACCCATTCGGTCTCGGTCAGCCCTTGTCTTGGGTTCGATGGCAACAGATATCACTGGTTCAGGAAAGCGAATCGACTCAAGAACAACCTGCTGAGTAGACTCACACAGGGTATCACCAGTAAATGTATCCTTAAGGCCCATGGTGGCTACAATGGCTCCGGTATCAGTCTCGTTTACTTCCTCATGACGATTAGCGTGCATCAGCAGTAGCCGCCCGATGCGTTCTCGCCTGCCTCGGGTTGAGTTGAATACCTGGGCACCGGCTTTTGCTCTGCCCGAATAAATCCTGAGATAGACCAGCCGACCGACAAATGGGTCAGCGACCACCTTAAAGGCCAGCGCTGAAAAAGGGGCTTTATCGCTGGCAGGACGGGTGACTTCAGCCCCTGTTCTAATATCAATAGCCACCAATGGTGGCATATCTAGTGGCGATGGCAGATAATCTACGATGGCATCAAGAAGCAGCCTGATGCCTTTATTCTTTAGTGCGCTGCCGCAAAGAACAGGTATGCCTTTATTGGCCAGGGTTACCCTTCTTAAGGCTGACTTTAAATCAGGGGCAGTGATGCTACGGTTCTCAAGATAAGCCGACAGCATACTGTCATCCTCTTCAGCCAGTTTCTCAATGAGCGCCCTGCGAAATTTAGTGCACATTGCCTGTTCTGAGTCAGGAATAGCTATCTCCTTTGGTGCTGAGTCAAGCTGGCCGTCAAAGGTCCATGCCTTATTCCCCACCAGGTCAATAACGCCCTGGAATGAGTCTTCGCTGCCCAGGGGTAACTGCACCGTCAGCGGCTTGGCATGGAGACGGTCTTTAATCATGGTAAGACAGCGGTTAAAATTAGCGCCCACCCGATCCATCTTATTGATGAAGCAAATTCGGGGGACGCCATATCTATTAGCCTGCCGCCACACCGTCTCCGACTGGGCTTCAACCCCGGCCACGGCATCAAAAACGACCACACCGCCATCCAGTACTCTGAGGCTACGCTCAACCTCAGCAGTAAAATCAACATGGCCTGGAGTATCAATAATATTGATACGGCGGTCCTTCCAGTGGCAGGTGGTAGCCGCCGCCGTAATGGTAATGCCACGCTGCCTCTCCTGGTCCATCCAGTCCATTACCGTGGTACCCTCGTCCACCTCGCCAATCTTATAGGTGCGACCGGTATAGTAGAGTATCCTCTCGGTAACGGTGGTCTTACCGGCATCAATATGAGCGATAATACCTATATTACGTATGCGAGCTAGTGGAAAACTCCTAGGCATGGTGTTAGCCCTTGACCTTTTTTCTATAACTTTAATATTACTAATTGGAACCCCTCACCATCTATAGTGAGCAAAGGCTCTGTTAGCCTCAGCCATCTTATGAGTATCTTCACGCTTCTTGACTGCTGCCCCCTGCCCCTTTGAGGCATCAATTAGCTCAGCTGCCAGTTTCTCAGCTGTGGACTTCCCTGTCCTGGCCCGGGTCGCTTTAAGCAGCCATCGTACAGCCAAAGTTATATCACGGCCAGGCCGGACTTCCACCGGCACCTGATAGGTAGCACCACCAACACGGCGCGGTTTAACCTCAAGCAGAGGGGTAGCATTACGTACCGCCTGTTTTAAAACACTGACCGGCTCCTTTTTCTCGCGCTGTTCCACAATCTCCAGAGCATCATATACGATCCCCTCGGCAGTGGTCTTTTTGCCATTTAGCATTACCTTATTAATCAACCTGGCTACAGTTTCACTGTCGTACTTAGCATCAGGTGATATCTTTCTCTTTTTTGCCGGTGCCCGTCTTGGCATTTTACCTCCTAGATTTAGGTAGCCTCAGTCGTGGCCTTGGCTCGTTTACTGCCATATTTGCTGCGGCCCTGGCGGCGATTAGCTACACCGCTAGCATCCAGTGTTCCCCTTACAATATGATAGCGGACACCAGGCAAATCAGGCACTCGCCCACCACGAATTAGAACTACAGAATGTTCCTGAAGCTCGTGCCCTTCTCCAGGTATATAGGCTGTTACCTCCAGGCCATTGGTTAGCCGCACTCGTGCAATCTTGCGCAGTGCCGAGTTGGGCTTCTTTGGTGTGGTCGTCTTGACCTGCAAGCAGACGCCTCGCTTTTGCGGTGAGCCCTTCTGACGAACCATCTTATTCTTTAAGGCATTGTAGCTAAACCTAAGTGCCGGCGTTTTGGTTTTCTTGCTAACCGTTTTACGCCCTTTACGGACAAGCTGATTAACAGTAGGCAATTTCCCTCCTTTAGCTCACAACCCAAAGGATGAGCCTAAGCTCATCCTTTGCAAGCCACAAGGATTGATTAAACAGTCTGTTAATTTGTTAAATCAATCCTCTATAGTGAACTAACAAATACAATTTTAAACTCTATCACAGATTTATGGTGAATGTCAACAAATACAATCTAATGAAATTGCAGATGTGCTAAAAAATTGCTTGACAAATTATATCTTAATGTGATATATTCTCTCAAAAGAGAGACGGTTTTGAAAATGTTACTTAATATTGACCCTAGTGGACTAAATTATTACACATATTTTACATTTTCCTGGCGGCATCGGCCGCGCCTGGGGGTATTAATATGAAGGTTTGAATTAGATAATCAGTAATAAATTGTAAATCCTCCCAGGCGGGAGGATTTTTTAGTTAGTAAAAAACCCGGATGGAATTGGTTACGGGTAGAATAAAAATTGGGGGAAGAAGATGATAATAATGAAAAAAGATGCAACGGCTGAAGAAATAAAAGATGTGATAGGAGAGATAAAGAAACACGGACTGAGGGCCGACGTTTCCAGGGGAGAATTCAGGACAGTTATCGGGCTTGTTGGCGATGAGAGCAAGGTATCCTTTGCTCACCTAGCCGCTCTGCCCGGGGTAAAGGAAGCCAGGATGGTGGAGACCCCTTATAAGCTAATCAGTCGGGAGTACAGTGAACTCTTTGAAGGCAAGGATGAGAGCCGGATAGTCAAGGTCGGTGACATTGGAATCGGCGGTGATGAACCAGTATTTATCGCCGGTCCCTGTGCCATAGAGAGTAAAAGGCAACTTTTCAGAATCGCCCAAGAGATTAAAGCTGCTGGTGCTCATATTCTTAGGGGCGGCATATTTAAACCAAGGAGCTCAGTCCACTCATTCCAGGGGTTAGGCTCTCTGGGCGACGAAGAGGCCAGGGAGGCTTTAAGCTGGCTACGTGAAGCGGGAAAGAGGTTCGGCATGCCGGTGATGACCGAGGTAAGGGGTGAAACGCAGGCTGACCTGATAGCTGAGTACGTTGACATATTGCAGATAGGGGCCAGGAATATGTACCACCAGGACATGCTCAGCAAGGTAGCCAGGATGGGCAAGCCGGTTCTGTTCAAGAGGCATTTTGGTGCTAGCATTGAAGAGTTTCTCTCCTTTTCTGAATATATCGTGGCTGAGGGTAACAAGGATGTCATCCTTTGTGAGCGGGGGATAGTCCCCATCGGCAGGGGTAAGAGCTATACAAGATATACCCTAGACCTGGCGGCGGTACCGGTTGTTCAGAGAGAAACCTATCTGCCAATAGTTGTAGACCCCAGCCATGCCGCTGGTCGTCGCGACCTCATCTTCGATATGAGCTGTGCCGCTATAGCTGCCGGAGCCACCGGCCTGCTCATTGAGGTACACTATGACCCGGCTGAGGCACTGGTTGACGCCCAGCAGATGATAACCCCCGATGAACTAAAAGAGGTTATTGTTACCTGTAAGAGAATCAACCAGGTGGTGGCACCGAATAGAAAAAGGGTTAGAGTGGCCTAGATGAGAAAAATTGAGGTAAAGCTTGAAAATAGAAGCTACAAGATTCTTATAGGCTCTGGCCTACTCAGGCAGGCTGGCAATTGGCTAAAAGAGATTGGCACAAGCGATAAGCTGGCAATTATCACCAACCCTGTCGTGCAGAGGCTATACGGTAATAGCTTAAAAGAGGGTCTCTTAGGAGAAGGTTTCAAGGTAACTGTTCTGTTGGTTGCTGATGGAGAGGAGCAAAAATCGCTTGATGTCGCCGGCAGGCTTTATGCCGAGCTTACCAGCGCCTACGCTGAGCGGGCAACGCCCATTCTGGCTTTGGGCGGCGGCGTTATTGGCGACCTGGCTGGCTTCGTGGCGGCAACATATTTGCGGGGAGTACCGCTGGTGCAAATACCGACCACCCTGCTGGCACAGGTTGACAGCAGTATCGGCGGCAAGGTGGCGGTAAACCACGGACAATTAAAGAATAAAATCGGGGCTTTCTATCAACCACGATTGGTAATTTCTGACACGGCAACACTAAAGACACTGCCAGCTGAGGAGTTTGCCAACGGCATGGCTGAAGTCATCAAAAGTGCCGTTATCCAGGATAGTGAATTCTTCACCTTTATTGAAACCAACCTTGATAAAATAAAGGAGCTGGACGATGCTGCAATGGAAGAAGTTGTCTTTCGCTCCGCCAGGATTAAGGCGGAGGTAGTGACCAAAGACGAGCTAGACCTGGGCATGAGAAATATCTTAAACTACGGCCACACCGTAGGCCACGCCATTGAAACCGTCTCCGATTTTAAGTTGGAGCACGGCCAGGCAATTGCCATTGGCATGATGGCGGCAGCTAGAATCGCCCAAAGATTGAGCCTTCTTGAGAGTGGTGAGCTAACCAGGCTAAAAGGCGTGATAGCAGGTGCCGGTTTGCCAACGGAAATGCCCAACCTGGACACTGAAAGAATCGTTCAGGCGATAAAACATGACAAGAAGATTGTAGCCGGCAAAGTAAGGT
>JAUWZL010000068.1 GCA_030615305.1 Dehalococcoidia bacterium | reverse complement strand
TGTTTCTTTCCATAAACTCCTGTGCCTTGGCATGCGTCTCTCTTTTATTGATTGCCAGTATTACTAGCCCTCTGTCTTGCCATTCCTCGTGTATTTGCTGAATATAGGGCATTTCCCATACACAATAACCACACCAAGTTGTCCAGAAGTTGAGCATTACCGGGCTACCCCTCAGGCTGCTTAAAGTAACAGTCTGACCCTCAAGGTCTTGGAGTGCAAAGTCAGGTGCCAGATTGCCTGCCTGGCTGCCTTCAACAGGAGCCGTTGGGCTGGTAGTTGTTGGGCTAGTAGTTGTTGGGCTAGTAGTTGTTAATGATTGCTGGCAACCGAAAACAAGCAGCATAGCAACCAATAACGCAGGTAATATAAATAGCTTTTTCATCATAGCTACCCCCATGGATTAAATATTGGGCGTGAGAAGAGTTAGATTACCGGTAAGTATTAGTATTCCCACTCCCACTAGAATAACCCCACTGATTATATATATTATTCTAGAGTAGCGGTAGATTTTTTTCAAGAGTGGAGTGATCGAGCTAAAGGCGGCTCCGATTATCAAAAAGGGCAGCCCTAAACCAAGGGAATAACTGGCTAAAAGGTAAGCACCCTGCCAGGCTGTTTCTTGAGTCCAGGCAAGAGTTAGAACACCACCCAGTATCGGGCCAATGCAGGGTCCCCAGGCAAAAGCGAAGGTGCTCCCAATCAACAGTGAGCGCAGATAACCACTGGTTTTACTTAGCGAAGGGGATAGACGCTTCTCATAGTTCAGCCAGGGTATCTTGAGAGCTGCCAGCATAAACAGGCCGAAAAATATAATCAGGCTGCCGGATATTCGCTGAACCAGTGGTGAATCGGGATTAATATTAATACCGGCCAATCCGACCAGGGCACCCGCTAGGGTGAATACCAAGGAAAAACCGATCACGAAGCTGAGGGCATGCAGGAATATGGGAAGGCGATTGATACTTGCTTTGGGTTCAAGTATCTCTGGCCCTGCCAGGCTGGCAATATATACCGGGACTAACGGCAGAACACAGGGCGTAACAAAAGAAGCCAGTCCGGCACCAAAGGCAGCTAAAAATGATATGTTCTCCATTAGGTTACGTATATCATTATATCAGCCTGTCTTCTTGGTTACAAAAATCTAGCCGGGCTGTATTTCGGCTTGGTTAGATTTCCTTGACAAATATTTAGAAAGGGTGTAATTTAGATAGACAATTTAATATTGGCGGCTCGGAGGGGCCTGAAACGGTTCAGGCTCAACTGGAGAGCAAGTCGGTGAAATTCCGACGCAGTACCGCCTACTGTGACTGGTAGGTCTCTACCAGAAGCCAGAACGCCAGAACTCCGGGTCTTTTATCCTCCGCGGGAGAGGAGGTGCATCATGTTGATAGAGACATGAGGGCGTTCCCTTGCCCGAGGGGCAAGGGAATTTTTTTAGCAAAAAATCAGGATAATTATCATATTATCTAGGGAGGTATTAGTGAAGAAATTAAGTCTGTTATTACTATCTCTGGTTTTTGTGATGGCCACTTCTCTAGCCGGCTGTAGACCAATTTCTGATGGCAAGACACAGTCGTCTGGAGAGGGAGCTTTCCCGATGACGGTTACCGACCAAGCTGGAAGGCTTGTCACGATAGAGACGATGCCGGCAAAGATTATTTCTCTTGCCCCGAGCAATACCGAAATTGCGTTTGCTTTGGGTCTCAGGGATAAGGTAGTTGGGGTAACCCAGTTTTGTAACTACCCTCCTGAGGCCCAAGATAAGCCAAAGATAGGCGGCTTTAGCCTGGCTGATATAGACGTTAGTATAGAGCAGATAGTTGTCATTAAGCCGGACCTAGTTCTGGCAAGCGAAACCCACCTGGCCGAGGTCATCCCGAAGTTGGAGCAGTTTGTCCCGGAGTCCGCCATCCTTGTCCTGAAGACGCAGACGGAAACATTTGATATCGTCTTTGAGGCTATCACCCTGGTGAGCAAATGCACCGGTACTGAGGACGAGGCTGCTCAATTAGTGACCGAGATGAAGGATCGGATTAAGGCAATAACCGACAAGACGGATAATCTACCGGACTCTGAGAGGCTCAAGGTATTTTATATAATCTGGCATGATCCCATATTTGCCATCGGTGGTGGAACCTTGGGCAATGCGCTGATTGAGGCCGCCGGCGGCGTAAACATTTTCCAAGACCTCACTGGTGCCCCTACAGTTGACCTGGAAATAATTATCGTCAGAAACCCTCAAGTAATTCTTGCCTCTGCGGCTATGGGAACGGGTTTTGACCTGCCCTATCAGTTTGCCCTGAATGAGGAGAGACTCAAGGGTGTAGATGCCCGCATTAGCAATAGGGTATATGGGGTAAACGATGACCTGACCGGCCGCCCGGGACCAAGGATAGTAGAGGCGCTGGAGCTGATGGCTAAGATGATACACCCTGAGATATTCGGTTCGGTTGAGTAGCCAGGCTTTATAGGGGGCAAATTAATAAAGCGGAGAGCGGAAACTGAGAGTTTGCAGGTTTTCTAACTATGCTATCTAAGCAGCCTAAGCCACCTTCTACCAGGCAGCCAGTAACAGGAGTCTCCTACCCTTACTGGCGGGGTCGCGTCTTTGCCATTTTGGGGCTCCTGGCCCTGCTAGTGTTGCTGATAGCCTTTGCCACCTCTATCGGTAGCGTGGAAATCCCCTTCCCGACCACATCCAGCATACTGATTTCTAGGCTGCCTTTTGTTGACATAACTCCTACCTGGGAGAGTGCTCTGGAGACCATAGTTCTGGAGATACGCTTACCCCGGGTTATTCTGGCCGGGGTGGTTGGTGCCGCGTTGGCGGTAGCCGGGGCTAGCTATCAAGGGCTATTTCGTAATCCACTGGCTGACCCCTATCTCATCGGTGTAGCTCAGGGGGCAGCCCTGGGAGCCGTTATCGGTTTCTTACTCCCGGTTTCCGGGCTGGGTCTGGGTATTGGCCTGGTGCCTATACTGGCTTTCGCCGGGGCGCTGCTCAGTGTAGCCGTTGTCTATAGCCTGGCGCGGGTGGGCAGGACCGTGCCCGTGACCACCCTTATCCTGGCTGGAGTTGCTCTGGGGGCCCTTCTTGGGGCTGTTGTTGCCTATTTGGCCATTACCAGTGGCCAGATGGTGCACGGTATCCTTTTTTGGCTTGCCGGTAGCTTTTCCTTGAGCCAGTGGTCTGAGGTGCAGATTGTTCTGCCCATTGTCATCGTCGGGGCAGCTGTGATTCTGCTTTTTGCCCGCTCCCTCAACATAATGCAGCTTGATGAGGATCAGGCTCAGCAGCTGGGCATCAATGTGGAAAGGCTCAAGCTCATACTGCTTACTGCAGCCACCCTGGTTACTGCTGCCGCTGTTTCCTTTGTCGGTATTATCGGCTTTGTTGGCATTATTATCCCTCATGCAGTGCGCCTGATTTGGGGGCCGGACTACCGTTTCTTACTGCCCTTGTCCGTCCTTAGTGGTGCCATTTTCCTTATCCTGGCCGATATCTTAGCCCGCACTGTGGCGGCGCCCTCCGAGATACCTATCGGGGTAATTACCGCTCTCTGTGGGGCACCTTTCTTTCTTTACCTACTTCGTCGCCGGGCAAAAATGCTGTTCTGAGGTAAATATGGTTGAACTCAAGCTGCAAAATGTTACCCTGGGCTACATGCAAAATGTGGTGGTTAAAGGCATGACCCTTGAGATGAATCCCGGGGAG
>JAUWZL010000004.1 GCA_030615305.1 Dehalococcoidia bacterium | reverse complement strand
CCGCCCGAAGTATGGGCATTAAGATAGAGTAGAAGATGGCAAAGCATAGTAAAGGTTATCAAGAGGCAGCTAAACTGCTTGACAGGACAAATGAATACTCCCCTCAGGAGGCTATTGAGCTGGCTAAAAAGATGGCTCATGCCCAATTTGATGAGATTGTTGAGCTTCACCTTAGGATGGGTGTTGACCCGCGAAATTCCAGCCAGCAGATACGCGGGGTTGCTCTCCTGCCACACGGACTGGGGAAAAAGGTGCATGTTTTAGTCTTCGCTCAGGGTGAAGCTGAGAAGATTGCTCAAAATGCCGGGGCGGATACCATTGGTGCCGATGAGCTGGTTAAGAAGATAGAGGGCGGCTGGTTGGAATTTGATACCGCCATAGCTACCCCTGAAATGATGGGCAAGGTGGGCAAGCTGGGCAAAATCCTAGGCCGTAGGGGGCTCATGCCCAATCCAAAATCGGGAACTGTCGTCGCCGCAGATGATTTACCTCGTGTAATAAACGAGGCTCGCAAGGGCCGGGCAGAGTTCAAGCTGGATAGAACAGCCATCATTCATTTGCCCCTGGGTAAGGCTAGCTTTGAAGATGATAAGCTGCTGGCCAACCTGGCGGCAGTGATTGAGGCGGTGATGAAGGCTAAACCCAGTGGTGCCAAGGGGCAGTATGTTAAAAGTGCTTATCTTGCTACCACCATGGGGCTTGGCATCAAGCTTGACCTGAAAACAACCCTCTCTTTGAGCACCGCTTGATGCCAAGAGAAGCGTTAAAAATTTAAATAGTCTCTTTTCATCCTGAGACAGCAGGTGCCGATTAAGGCTTAATATTAAGTGCCTGCCGAGGATAAGGACGCAGAGCATGTTTTGGTTCAAGTCCTTGTGCCGCAGGCGTAGGGGCTTTTTACTGCTGTTAAGCAGTTAGGAGGTGATAAAGGTGAGTCGGGAACGTAAAGTGCAGACCATTGACGAGTTAAAAGAGGCTATGGCCAAGTGTAGCGCCGGTGTTTTAACCAACTATCAGGGGCTGTCAGCTTCTGAGCTGACTGTCTTGCGTCGTAAACTCAGGGAACTGGGCATTGAATACCGGGTGGTCAAGAATACCCTAGCCCGTTTCGCCGCCGAAAGGGCGGGCAAGGATTTTCTCATCGGCTCCTTTGAGGGGCCGGTAGCTATTGCCTTTGGCTATGGTAAAGTGGTCGAGCCAGCCAAAGCCCTGCTTGACTATATCCGCAGCTCAAATTCAACTCTGGCTATCAGGGGTGGCTTTTTAGCCGACCGACTACTGACCCAAGACGAGGTGAAAACCCTGGCGACAATACCATCAAGAGAGATATTGCTGGCCCAGATCCTGGCCGGGATGCAAGGCTCCATCAGTGCCCTGCTGAACTGCCTTGCCCACCCGCTAAGGGAAGTAAACGGAATATTGCAAGCTAGAATTAAACAATTGGAGGAGGAATAAAATGCCAGAAAAAGAAGAAGCCGGGCAAAAAACCAGCCAAGTGACAGCCAAGAAAGAAAGGCAGTCGCCAGAAAAACCGGCAGCGGCAAAACCTGCCAAGGCTCAAGAAACTGCCGGTGAAACCAAGGCAAAGGAGGCCAAGAAGGCAAGCACCACTCAGGATATAATAGAGGTTATCAAAAATATGACCGTGCTTGAGCTGTCCCAGTTGGTAAAAGCCTTAGAGTCCGAGTTTGGCGTCACTGCCGCGGCTCCAGTAGCCGCAGCAGCGGCACCATCTGAAGCGGCGGCGGCACCGGCTGAAGAAGAGAAGATAGAATTCAATGTGATTCTAAAAGCGGTAGGTGATAATAAGATCAATGTGATTAGGGCGGTGCGCGAGCTGACGGCCCTGGGCTTGAAGGAGTCCAAAGACCTAGTGGAGTCTGCCCCCAAGGCGGTAAAAGAAGGGGTTAGCAAGGATGAGGCAGCGTCGGCTAAAGCCAAGCTAGAAGCCGCCGGAGCCACTGCAGAAGTTACATAATAAACTCTTAAGCACCGTAGCTAGGAGATGTTTGGCTATACTGCTGATGGATTGGTTGATACTACAGACATGGCTGAGCTATAGCCCACTTGAAAACAACGCTAAGAACCTCTATAGTATCACCGAAGGGCACTCTAACAGGGAGCAGTTGGCATATGCCGCAGACAGACTTGTGGATATTAATGGGCTTGGGCGGGCTGTTTATCCTCCTTGGAGTGGGTGCATTTTTCTGGGGCCGTGGTGAGGAAAAAAGCTATTATAAAGCCATTTTAACCCGTACCGATATTCGGGAGTATATGGAGCATACTCCAGAGCGCCCTGAGCCCGGGGGATTAAAGGTAGGCGGTTTAATTGCCATCTTTGTTGGTCTGGTTATGCTGATTATGGGGGGTGCTTTCTGGCTTTCGGGCTGAGGCGAAGGCTTCAACTATGGATTGAGAGGCCTCAACCGGTGGCCTGCCGGTAACTACCCTGTCCGGTAATATCATACCGCTGGAAATAACTATCTTTATTCCCTCGTCAACTGGTATATCGGTGTGGGTAATCTTGTCCTCAGTGACCATCTCAAAGTAGCCAGATGAGGGTATTGGTGCCGTCGGAATATATATGGCGTAAAGCTTTTTGCCCGATTTATCGGTTATTTCATTGGTAATAAAGGCCAGCGTCGTCATACCCTCCCTGGGGAATTCTACAAAAACCACCTCACGGAAGGCAGCCTTGTTCATCCCGGCCCCGGAGAGTCCTTCCATGACCTGTTTTAGGCCGGTGTAGAGCTGCCGGAACACCGGCACCCTCGTTAGTAGTGATTCAATAGAGCGTATTATTCTCTTGCCCAGATAATTACTGGCGATAACCCCGGTGATATATATCAAGACCAAAAAGATGGCAAAGCCAAGACCCGGGATTTCTCGCCCGAATATGGGTTCAATTACTGGCTGCTGTAGGAGGCTGTCCACACCGTCGAAAACCCAATACAAAATCCATACGGCGATAGCTAAAGGGACAACAATCAAAATGCCAGCCAGGAAATTCTTCCTCAGGGCTCTTAATAGCCAGTGACCTGTTGACTCACCCTTCTTCTTCATTATGCCTCACTTTCTAATTAGCCTAAACCATCCGTCTTGGTCTATACTGGATGGCTTCAGCTATGTGGCTTGCCCTAATTATATCACTATTTTCCAGGTCGGCGATGGTGCGGGCCAGCTTCTGTATGCGATGGAAAGCACGGGCTGAGAGATGAAGCTGGGTCATAGCCGCTTTAAGCAGGCTCCGGGCGGCTTCTTCTGCCTGGCAGAATTCCCTTACCTCAACCGGCGTCATCTCAGCATTACAGGAAAGCCTGGTGCCGACAAGGCGTTTATGCTGCCGAGCACGGGCAGCGGCAACCCTAGCTTGTACCTTTTCTGATTGTTCACCCAGCCTGTCATCAGATAGCTTTTCATAGTCAATATGGGGTACTTCAACAAATATATCCACCCGGTCAAGAAACGGCCCGCTTATTCTTTGCTGATAGCGTGACACCAGACCGGGCGGGCAGGCGCACTGTCGGAAGGGGTCGCCATAGTAGCCACAGGGACAGGGGTTCATCGCCCCTACCAGCATAAAGTTGGCCGGAAAGGTCAGAGTCCCTCTAGCCCGGCTGATAGTTACCACCTTATCCTCAAGAGGCTGGCGCAGTACTTCAAGCAACGAATGGCCAAATTCAGGCAGCTCGTCAAGGAAGAGCACCCCACGGTGACTGAGGCTTATTTCGCCCGGTCTTGGCCAGTGGCCACCACCGACCAACCCGGCATTGGAGATGGTATAGTGTGGAGAACGGAAGGTCCGGTTCCTGATAAGAGGGGTGTCTTGGGGTAGTAGTCCGCTGACACTATAAATCTTGGTAACCTCTAGGGCTTCCTCATTGGTCATGGGGGGTAACATTCCCGGCAGTGAGCGCGCCAGTAGCGTTTTACCGCTCCCCGGGGGGCCGCACATTATTACGTTGTGTCCACCGGCAGCGGCTACTTCTAAAGCCCGCTTGACATGCTCCTGCCCCTTAATGTAGGCCAGGTCAACGGTTGGCCGTGCCGGAGGAGGGGCATCAATTTGGACCTTATCAGGTTTATACTCAGGGGGCTCTATTTCACCACGCAGATAGCTGGCCAGCTGGGCCAGTGAGGTGAAGGGGATGATTTTAGCGCCTTCAACCAAGGAGGCTTCTCTGGCATCGCTATCAGGTACAATAACTTTGGCCAGACCTTTCTGGCGAGCCAGGGCAACCATAGGTAAGATGCCATTGGTGTGGCGCAAGCTGCCATCCAGAGACAGCTCACCAAGGAAGAGGGTTCCAGAGACATCAGCGGATAACTGCTCTGAGCTGAGAAGGATGCCAGCGGCAATAGGTAAATCATAAGCCGGGCCCGCCTTTTTAAGGTCAGCCGGCGCCAGATTAACAATAATACGCCTCATCGGGAAGACATAGCCAGAGTTTCGGACAGCCGCCCGAACTCGCTCCTTGGCTTCCTGAACAGCAGCATCAGGCAAGCCGACAATGGTAAACGAAGGCAAGCCGGGGGAAATATCTACCTCAACCTCGACGATGGCTCCTTCCAGGCCGACAAGAGCACAGCTTATTACCTTGGCTAGCATTTTATTTACTATGTTAGCCTGAAGCCTGCTGGGTGTCAATTGCGAAGACTATCTTTACCAGCCGAGGTATTGCATCCAAAGGTTGATTGTGCTATAATATATAATGATTTTAGACGAAGACGGAGTATTTGGAGTGGGTTTAATCCCACTTTTTTGTTGTATGGCAAATAATGGAATTGGAGGTCTAATTCCGGGGTGAAGAGCGATTTTTTACTGGCCATAACACAGCTCTCAGCCGAGAAGAACCTGTCCAGAGAGGTAGTACTTGGCGCAGTAGAGGCGGCGCTGGCATCAGCTTACCGGAAGAATAATTTTGCGCCCAGTCAGAACATTTCAGTCAAAATTAATCCTTCCAGCGGAAAGGTTGAAGTCTGGGCGGAAAAGACGGTGGTTGAGCAGGTCTCAGACCGCCGCCTTGAGATATCATTAGATGAGGCACGCAAACTAAAGCCAGACGTGCAGATTGATGATGCTATCTATGTAGAGGATACGCCGCATAATGCCGGGCGTATTGCCGCCCAGACAGCAAAACAGGTTATCCTGCAGCGTCTCCATGAGGCAGAGCACAGTGCCATTTTTGAGGAATATGCTGATAAACAGGGCGACATTATCACCGGAGTGGTGCGACGCATTGAGCTCCGCCAGGTATTTATTGACCTGGGCAGGGCTGAAGCGGTGATGCCAGCAGCCGAGCAGGGGCCCAATGAAAGATACCGTGTCGGGCAAAGGCTAAAGGTTTATCTCCTAGAAGTAGCCCAAACAGCCAAAGGGCCTCTTCTAGTAGTGTCACGCTCACACCCAAATTTACTGCGCCGGCTTTTTGAGCTTGAGGTGCCAGAGATTTATAACGGGACTGTGGAGATAAAGGTAATTGCCCGCGAGGCTGGCTACCGCAGTAAAGTGGCTGTAGCAGCACGTCAGGAGGGAATTGACCCGGTTGGCTGCTGTGTTGGGCTGCGCGGCATCAGGATACAGAACATCGTCAACGAATTAAATGGTGAAAAGATCGATGTTGTTAACTGGAGTCCAGATATTGCTATATTCATGGCTAATGCCCTCAGCCCGGCCCAGGTAGTAAGTGTTGACCTGAGTGAGGAGGAAGAGGCGGCTACCGTAGTCATTCCTGACAGGCAGCTTTCTTTAGCCATTGGCAAAGAGGGACAGAATGTCAGGCTGGCGGTAAAGCTCACTGGCTGGCGAATAGATATTAGGAGTGCCTCTGACGCTGAGAAGGAAAGGGCGGAAGCTGCCCAAGAAGAAGCAAGGGTCGTCAGCGAGGAGATTGCTGAAGTAGCTGAGGCTGCAGAGCCGACCTTGGTTTCGGCAGAGGTGCCACGGAAAGCGGCCAAAACCTTGCCGGCTGATGCAGTAGCACAGGAAACAGTGACCAAACAGCGGCTCCGCTTTGCCGAGGATTTATTGTCACCGGCACCACCCAAGCCCCAAACTCAGGATAAAAAGAAGAAGAAGAAGACTTCTCGGGCAAAGGAAAGTGCTGAGGATGGCATCCGGTTAAAGAAAAAGCGCCGGGGGGCAGAGCTTCATGAAGACGAAGAAGGGGAATATTACTAAGCATCGCCCAATGCGAACCTGCATCGCCTGCCGCCAGGTAAAAAGCAAGCGGGAACTAATCCGTTTGGTGCGTGTTAGTAGTGGCATTGTGGAGGTTGACAGCAGTGGTAAGAAGGCGGGGCGGGGCGCTTATTTGTGTCCCGAGCCTATGTGCTGGCAGGCCGGGCTGGCGACTAGTCGTCTGGAGCATACCCTGCGGACTACTCTTTCTCAGAGAAACAAAGAACAGCTTATTGAGTACAGAAAGAACTTGGTAGGGGGGTTAGCCAGTGGCTGAGGCAGGTAAACAGGGTGATATTGCCGGATCAGCCGGCCAGGGGGCTGATAAAGAAGCAGCCGTGACCTCGGTTGAGATTCCACATACCCTGAGCGTCAGGCAGCTGGCTGAGCTTCTCAGGGTCAGTGTCATTGATGTTATTAAACAGCTGATGAAAAACGGAATCATGGCCAATATTAACCAAGTCATTGACTATGACGCGGCCGCGGAAGTAGCCACCAGCTTTGGCTACAAAGCCCAGCCACAGCCCCAGGCAGCTCGGAAGGCGGCCAGCGTCATTAGTGAGATTAAAAAGCAGCAACTCCTGGTTGAGGAGCCGGGCAATCTAAAGCCTCGGCCGCCAGTAATCACCATTATGGGGCATGTTGACCACGGTAAGACCAGGCTCCTTGATGCCATCAGGCAAACCAATGTTATGGATACCGAAGCTGGCAGTATTACCCAGCATATCGGTGCTTATCAGGTGGAGGTTGAGGGACAAAAGATTACCTTCCTGGATACGCCGGGACATGAAGCCTTTACTGCTATGCGGGCACGAGGCGCCCAGGTGACTGACATCACTGTCCTGGTTGTGGCCGCTGATGATGGCGTAAAGCCACAGACCCTGGAGGCTATAGACCATGCCCAGGCAGCCGGAGTGCCTATCGTGGTGGCTATCAACAAGACTGATAAGCCAAGCGCCAACCCGGATGCCGTTAAACAACAGCTGGCTGACGCCGGTCTCATTATTGAGGAATGGGGAGGTGACACCGTCTGTGTCCTGACTTCAGCCAAGGCTAAAGAAGGCATCCCCGAGCTACTGGAGAACCTGCTACTGGTAGCTGAGCTGGAGAACCTCAGGGCAGACCCATCTCAGCCGGCAAAGGGGGTGGTTATTGAAGCCAGACTGGACAAGACCATGGGGCCACTGGCTACAGTATTAATCCATGACGGCGGTCTAAGACCCAGCGACATGGTAGTTGTTGGTACCACCTGGGGCCGGGTCAAGGCAATGTTTAATGATACCGGTAAGCGGGTAAGGAAGGCCAAGCCGTCTACTCCGGTTGTCATCCTCGGTTTACATAGCATTCCTCAGGTAGGAGATACCCTGACCGCTGTAAGTGATGAGCGCCGGGCACGGGTTTTAGTTGAGGAACTCCAGAAGGAGGCGGGGTTGGCACCAAAATCATTAAGCCTTACCAACCTCTTTGACCAGATAAGCGCCGGCCGGGTCAAGGAACTCAATATTGTTTTTAAGGCTGATGTTCAGGGCAGCATTGAACCGATAAGGACTTCCCTAGAGAGGCTGGGGACAGATGAAGTCCAGGTTAACATTATTCATAGCGGCAGTGGCAACGTTACTGAAAGTGATGTTATGCTAGCCAGTGCTTCCAAGGGGCTTATCATTGCCTTCAACACCAAGGCTGAGGCCGGAGCACAGCGGGTAGCTGAAGCTGAGGGCATAGACATCCGCCACTATAGCGTGATTTATGATCTGGTAGGTGATGTAGAAAAGGCGCTTAAGGGAATGCTTGAACCCAAGTATGTTGAGGTTATTGAAGGTCGGGCAGAAGTAAGGGCTATCTTCCCCGCTGCCAAGCGAATCAAGGTGGCTGGTGTCTATGTTACCGAAGGCAAGGTAACTCGGGATGTACAAGCTAGGATACGACGCAATAACGAAGTTGTGGCCGAATCTGTGGTTAGCAGTCTAAGGCGTTTCAAGGACGATGTTAAAGAGGTAGCCACCGGCTATGAGTGTGGTGTTGGCATTAAGGACTTTAATGACTTTCAGGTTGGTGATATATTGGAGTTCTTTAGCCGTCAGAAAGCTGGCTAGGAGAATTGACAATGACACATCGCATTGAGCGGGTGAATCATCTTATCCGTCAGGAAATTAGCGAATTACTTCAGCGTCAAGTCAAGGACCCAAGACTGGGCCGCCTTGTGTCTGTCACTGAGGTTGTGACCTCACCTGACCTAAAATATGCCAAGGTCTTTGTCAGTTGTCTTTGTAGTGAGGAAGAAAAGAAGGAGATACTGAGCACCCTGGTGGCGGCTTCAGGCTTCCTGCACAATGAACTGACCAAGCGTCTGAGATTGCGCCGTATTCCCGAACTCAACTTTCGCTGGGATAATTCTATTGAACAGGGGGCTCACATCCTGGAGCTTATAGACCAGATTACCAAATCCGGAGACCAGAGCTAGTCGTGGACGGCATACTGAATATTAATAAACCCCTAGGCAAGACATCTTTTGCCATCGTATCCATGATCAAGCGGCTGACCCGAGAGCGGCGGGTTGGTCATGCCGGTACCCTTGACCTGAGAGCCAGCGGCGTCTTACCAGTTTGCTTTGGTCAGGGGACTAGAGTGATTGAGTTTCTAATGGAAGCCGGCAAGGTGTACCGGGCTCAGATTGAACTAGGGGTGGCTACCGATACCCATGATGCCACCGGTAAGATTACCCAGCATGGAGACCCTTCCCAGGTTAGCCGGGAGCAAGTCGAGCGGGCACTCAACTCCTTTCGCGGCTTAATACGGCAGACGCCGCCAATGTATAGCGCTGTTAAGTATCATGGCCAGCGTCTTTACAAGTTAGCCCGGGCCGGTATCACGGTTAGCCGGAAGAGTCGGCTAGCTAGAATCTACTGCCTGGAGCTCATAGATTTTGAGCCGCCTGTGGCTACAGTAGAAATAGAATGCGGCAAGGGCACCTATATCCGCTCACTGGCTCATGATTTAGGCCAGCTGTTGGGTTGTGGCGCCCACCTAAAGGGGCTAATTCGCCTCAGGTATGGCCCCTTTAATATGACGGATGCAGTTGCACTGGGGCAACTTGAGGATGCCACATATTACTGGCAGCGTCTAGTCTATCCTATAGATGTTGTCCTGTCTCATTGGTCGGCTGTGGTCTTAGGTGACAACCAGGGGTGGGTTATAAGGAACGGTGGCTCCGTGGTCATTGAGGATGGCCCAGTTGGCGCTAATTTTGAAGGGCGGTGCCGTGCCTATAGCCAGGATGGCCGCTTTCTGGCTGTATTGTACTTCAATCCCGAAAGCGGCAAGTGGCAACCGGAGAAGGTCTTTGTCCAACCCGACTAACCGGCAGTAGACGATTTCGGCATTCTCAGGCTCTTGACAACCTGCCTACAAAATGGATATAGTTCAATGGTTTTGGCTTTTACTGGAAAGGAGTTTAAAATTGGGTAGTATAAATGTAGCCATAATAGGAGTCGGTAACTGCTGCTCATCGCTGGTACAGGGTGTTAGCTTCTATAAGAAAGCGAAAGACGTTGAATTTGTCCCCGGGCTTATGCATGTTAATCTGGGAGGCTATCATATAAGTGACATCAATTTTGTTGCCGCCTTTGATATTGACAAGAACAAGGTGGGCAAGGACCTGGCCAAGGCAATCTTTACGCCACCTAATAACACCTTCAAGTTCTGTGATATACCAGCCACCGGCATCAAAGTTGAGCGGGGCATGACTCACGATGGCCTGGGTAAGTACCTTTCTCAAATAATAGAGAAGGCGCCGGGCCCAACGGCTGATATAGTTAAGATACTGAAGGCTACCAAGACCGATGTAGTCATTAGCTATCTGCCAGTGGGCAGTGAAGAAGCAACCAAGTGGTATGTTGAGCAGGTGCTGGAGGCTGGCTGTGGCTTTATTAACTGCATCCCCGTCTTCATCGCCCGGGAAAAGTACTGGCAGCAGCGCTTTGAGGGCAGAAGGCTACCCATTATTGGGGATGATATAAAATCTCAGGTCGGGGCTACTATAGTCCACCGGGTGCTGACCAGGTTATTCAGGGACCGTGGCGTTAAACTGGAGCGTACCTACCAGTTAAACTTTGGCGGCAATACCGACTTCCTGAACATGCTGGAGCGGGAGCGCCTGGAATCCAAGAAGATATCAAAGACTAATTCGGTTACCTCTCAGCTTGACTATAAGCTTGACCCAGACGATATTCATGTCGGCCCCAGCGATTATGTTCCCTGGCTCACCGACCGTAAATTTTGCCATATCAGGATGGAGGGGCGCACCTTCGGTGATGTTCCCCTAAACCTGGAATTAAAGCTTGAGGTTTGGGATAGCCCTAACTCAGCCGGGGTGGTTATTGACGCCATAAGGTGCTTAAAGCTGGCTCTGGACAGGGGGTTAAAGGGGGCACTTACAGCTCCATCTGCCTATTTTATGAAGTCACCACCGGTTCAATATACCGATGATGAAGCCCGCAACCTGGTGGAGCAGTTTATTGCTGAGTCTGCCAAGGTCGGGGTGGCCAAGCAGCCTGGGCAAGGAGAAGAGTAAGTTCATCCCGGTTGGCAATATCTTAAACAAACTTGCGGTGGGGATTAGGTAGCTACTATGAAGATTGCACTGGTTTCCCCTTATGATTTTGTCCACCCCGGTGGTGTGGTCAACCACATCCTAGCCCTGGACAATCAACTTACCAAAATGGGGCATGAAGTTAGGATTATTGCTCCAGCATCTAGGGCAGCGCCTAACAGTGATGACCGGTTGGTACCCATTGGTAGACCTCGCCCGGTTCCTGTTCGTGGCACTACTATTCGTATTAGCCTATCACTCAGGCTGGCATCCAAGATAAAAGAAGTACTGGCCAAAGAGAAGTTTGATGTTATTCACCTGCATGAGCCATTCATGCCCATGCTTTGTACCGCTGTGCTCCGCTTTTCAGATAATGCAGCCAATATAGGCACCTTCCATGCCTGCCATGGCAGCCCCGGCTACAACTTTGGCTGGCCCATCTCCAAAATAATGTTGCACCGGCGGCGGCGCAAGCTGGTTGGCAAAATAGCCGTATCCAAGCCGGCGATGGAGTTTGCCAGCAAATATGTTCCTGGGTACTATAATATTATCCCCAACGGCATTGATTTAGAGCACTTTTCTCCAGATGTCGCCCCCATTGACAGGTTCTGTGATGGCAAAATAAATATTCTCTTTGTTGGCCGCCTGGAAAAGCGCAAAGGCTTAGACCACTTGCTCAAGGCCTACCAGCAGGTCAAGAAAGAGGTCCCCAATTCTCGCCTTATCATTGTTGGTCCCGGCACCAGACTACGCAAGAAGTATGAGAAACGGGTCAGGCGCAACCACCTGGAGGACGTTGTTTTTGTTGGCTATACACCCTATGAAGAGCTCCCCCGTTACTATAAGACGGCTGATGTATTTTGTTCACCGGCTACCGGCCGGGAAAGCTTCGGCATCGTTCTGCTTGAGGCTATGGCCGTTGGTAAACCCATAGTAGCCACCAGTATAGAGGGTTATGCCAGTGTTATGACCCATGGCAAGGAGGGGCTGCTGGTGCCGCCAAAGGATGATAAGGAGTTGGCTCGGGCTCTAATCTCCCTTATGACTGACGAGTCACTTCGGCAGCAGATGGCAGCCAAGGGAATGATTACGGCACAGGAGTATAACTGGGAAAAGATTGCCCGCAGAGTTTTTGATTACTATGTCAGAATACTTAGCGAGCCTCCGTGGCAGCGACGCTTCCCAAAATATAAGGCTATATCAGCTTCAGCCTAAAATAAGATTGGTCGGGTAGCTTGGCTAGCATTGTTCAGGTAAATATGGCAAATGACAGGTTATCGCAGGTTCGCAAGGCGGCATCCCGTTATTTTACCAACCCGGTGGTGCGGATTTTAGCCAGGACACCGGTAACCCCTAGTGCCATAACATGGTTTGGTTTTGCCCTGGCTGTTGCTGCTGCGGTACTTATAGCCATGGGGCATCTGCTTATCGCCGGCGTCATGGTGCTTGTTGCCGGATTCTTTGACATGCTGGACGGGGCTCTGGCTCGCCGCACTAATCGAGTAACCCATTTCGGTGCCCTCCTTGACTCTACCCTTGACCGTTTAGCCGAGGGAGGGCTACTGCTTGCCATCCTGTTTCTTTTCGCCAAAGAGGAGTCAACTACCGGGGTTCTGCTTGCTGGCGGCGTCTTGATTGCCTCACTACTTGTCAGTTATATCAGGGCTAGGGCGGAGGCATTGGGGCTTGAGTGTACCGTAGGGCTGTTTACCCGTCCCGAAAGAGTTATCGTGCTGGCGCTGGGCCTTCTGCTGGGCGGGCTGGAGATTGCCCTGTCTATTATAGCCGCCCTTAGCTTGCTTACCGTGGGGCAGAGGCTAGTTTATGTGTGGCACCAGGTAAAAGACAAGAAATTTTAGGGGGTATTATGCCAGTTATTGCCATTGTTGGCGCCCAGTGGGGGGATGAAGGCAAGGGTAAGGTGGTTGATCAGCTGGCTGAGGGAGCCCGGATGGTTGTCCGCTTTTCTGGAGGTGACAATGCTGGCCACACCGTAATTAATCCTTATGGTGAGTTTAAGCTGCATCTTGTCCCTTCTGGTATTTTTTCCTCCCAGGCTACCTGTGTTATTGGTAATGGTGTAGTAATTAACCCAGCCCGGCTGATTGAGGAAATAGAGCAGCTTAACCAGTGTGGTGTCGATACCAGCCGACTGGTCATCAGTGACCGGGCGCACCTAGTCATGCCCTATCATATCCTGCTTGATGGGCTTGAGGAGGAGTCACGGGCGGGCAAGGCTCTAGGGACAACACAGAGGGGCATCGGCCCAGCCTTTGCTGATAAGGTAGCCCGGCTTGGCATTAGAGCCGGCGAGCTTTTAGATAAAGAGGCTTTGCTTGAGCGACTTAACTCTGTAATGGAGCATAAAAATAACTTGCTGACCAAAGTTTATGGAGTTAGTCCGCTATTACTGGATGAAGTATATAAGCAGTATTGCCAGTATGGAGAGCGTTTGGCACCTCATATTAAAGAGACAACCGCTCTGATACAGGCAGCTTTGGCTCGGGATGAGCTTATTCTCCTTGAGGGAGCCCAGGGGGCTTTACTTGACCCCGATTTTGGTACCTATCCCTATGCAACCTCTTCATCGCCGCTGGCCGGGGGAGCCTGCCTGGGGACGGGCATCAGCCCCACCAAGATTGACCGTGTCCTAGGGGTATTTAAGGCATATTGTACCAGGGTCGGTAGTGGTCCCATGCCTACAGAGCTTGAAGATGAGACCGGCAATCTAATTCGGGAGCGAGCTCACGAATACGGTACCACCACTGGCCGCCCCCGCCGCTGTGGCTGGTTTGATGCCATTGCCGCTCGCTTCTCAAGCCAGATTAATGGCTTGACCGGGATGGCAATCACCCGTCTTGATGTCCTTGATATCTTGCCTCACCTTAAAATATGCGTCGCTTACAAGCTAAATGGAAAGACAATAGATTATTTCCCGTCCAGAATAAATGACCTGGAAAAGTGTCAACCCATTTATGAGGAGCTGGCTGGTTGGCAGACCGACACCACTAATATCAGGGAATTTGATAGGCTTCCACCTGAAGCCAAGAGATACGTAACCAGACTGGAAGAACTTACTTCCTGCCCGATAAACCTTATCTGCGTTGGCCCGTCTCGGGAACAGACGATTCAGGTTAGACCTATCCTGTAGCAAGAAAAATGAAAAAGATTGTAATCGGTTTTTTGATAGTCGCATTAATCTGTGCTGCGGGGTTTGGTTTTTACAGTTTATATAATAGTAGCATCACTAACGGTGAGAATGGCCCGGGGGTTAATGAGGACGATTCAGTAACTAATAACGAAGACCAGAGTGTAATTAATCGTTTGATTGAGGTTGAAGAAGAGTATTACGATAGCGTAAATGCAGATATTACTTTAGAACAACTGCAGAATTCTAAACTCGTGGCGAATATAGAGATTTATAATGAGGGAAGCTCATTAGCCAAAGCCTTTGTATCTATATTCAATGTTAAGGTTATAGGAATTGATGGCAGAACCTTAACCCTTACCAAAGGAGGCGACATTCTGCGCATTTATATTGGAGAAAGTGCCCGTATTGGGGTTGATGTGCCCGGAACAACAGCAAAGCCAGCAAAATTTGAAGAGATAAAAATAAACGATTCCATTAATATAGGAGCTATTCTTCAGATCGCCAGGGATGATCCTCTATGGATATATTACCTAGTTATGTTTTAGGGATTAATGTTTTTACCAAAAGGCCACTCCTCTAGTTTGGGTGGCTTTTATGCATAAGTTCAAAAACATGATGGTGTGTTTAAGAGGACAAAACCTGAGCCTGACACAAGGGGTGTCTAAGAGGGGCGAAGCCCCTCTTTTTTTATCTCCCCCTCTCCTTTGAAGGAGAGGGGGATTAAGGGGGTGAGGTAGATAAGCAAGCCCTCTTAAATGGGCAGGTCACCACCGATAAGAAGCCATTTACGTGGCACCTGGGGAGGACTGGGAGCTGACGGTGAAGCTGGCTCAACCTCAGCAACCAACTTGGTACCGCAGTTAGTACAAAAGCGTGCTTCGGGTGGATTGTCCTGATCGCAGGTCATGCATTTCACTGATACGCTCCACTCCGCATATGCATAGTATACCGGCGAACCCTACGCCATATACACGGACAAATTTATTTGTTAATAAAGAACCCCTTGATAGATTTACTATAGCGTTGGTATAGATAACCGCTGGTTATGAGAAGGATCCCAAGGCCCACAAAAGCGATGATCCGGTATACCTGCTCCAGTGCAATAACATCATAGGCGAAGACCTTGATTATGGGGACAGCGAGTAAGGCTAGTGCGGCCAATCTTATAAAACGTGAGCGTTTCACGATACCAACTACCAAAACGATTACAGCATAAAAAGCCCATAAGCCGGTAAGAGACAGGTTCTTTGCGTTCCGTAAAGCACTGCCCTCGGCCCCGGAACCATCCCCGGCAAGGGCAACGAGTCGGCTGTCGAAGTAATTGATAATTTCGGCACTCAACAGCCAGAGGGTAAGGAAGTTGGCCGCCACCAAGAAGGCATGATAATAGGACCAGGTGGTCTCAGATTTTCGTAGAGCCTTCATTTCTCGCCAGGATGCGAAGTACAGGGCGGCGATACCGATCAGGAAGGCTAGGAAGCGCTCGTTTAGTACCGGCTGGAAGGTAGCTAGGTCCACCTCGGTGTCAAAAAACAGCAGGCGTACAGCCATAGCGGCAAAGACAGCGTAGCTGAAGATGCGGAGCTGAGGCATCCTAAGGGTGAATGAGAGCCACATGAGGACCGCACCTTCAGCAGCCCAGGCTATTGTAACCCATACCGCATCTCCCAGCTGGATGGGTATCGCCACTGTCAGGAAGACCAGAGCGATACCTAGGGCGAAAAAGGCGAGCCTAATGTTCTCAGTACCCCTTCTCAGAGCGACATAGGCAAGACCGCCATAGAAGAGTGACAGCGCGAAGGTAAAACCACCCATCCATTCCCTTAAATCTGGTCGTAATAACCCATAGCTTATTCCAAAATAGGCAGCAGCGTTAATGACCATGAGGGCATAATCGAATTCCTGGGCAGCCCGG
>JAUWZL010000070.1 GCA_030615305.1 Dehalococcoidia bacterium | reverse complement strand
AGGGATGAGCCTAGTGAGCATTCAATACACACCATCCTTTGTTGAGGAAGAGAAACTGGTGGTGCAGGGCTACCGCTATATTGCCGGCATTGATGAAGTCGGTCGTGGTGCCCTAGCTGGCCCGGTGGTAGCCGCGGCTGTCATCCTGCCCTGCCGCCTGAAGGCTCGCTGGCTGAAACAGGTAAGAGACAGCAAACTTTTAACTGCCCAAAAACGCCAATACCTGTTTAATTACATCCATGAGGCGGCCATCTCGATAGGCGTAGGTATAGTTTCTCACCAGATTGTAGATGCCCGCAATATCGTCAGGGCAACCCGACTGGCAATGATGCAGGCTGTAAGCCAGCTTTCACCAGCAGCTGATAGCCTATTGATAGACTATCTGCTCCTGCCAGAGGTACCGTTACCCCAGAAGGGGATGGTGAACGGGGACTGTTTGTGCCTCTCTATCGCCTGCGCCTCAATAATTGCCAAGGTAACCCGAGACCGCCTGATGGTGCAACAGGACGGTATTTATCCCGGCTATGCACTGGGGCAAAACAAGGGCTACTGGACGGAAGAGCACCTAACCAATCTGAGGCGGCTGGGGCCATCGCCCATTCACCGCCGCTCATTCCACCCAATAAGTGATATGTTGGGCCTGGGAAAATGAAGCGCCAAGATACCGGCCGACTGGGAGAAGAGCTGGCTAGGGAATTCCTTAAAAAGCGAGGCTTCTGCATTTTGGAGGCTAACTACCGCTGCCCTGAAGGTGAGATTGATATCATCGCCCAGCACAATGACTTTCTTGTCTTCGTTGAGGTAAGGACAAAAACCAGCCATGATTTCGGCGACCCCGAAGAGTCAATCACCCAAGCCAAGAAGAAAAGGATGATAGCCACTGCCCATCATTACCGCCAGGCTCAAAAAAGCCCACCACCACAGTGGCGCATTGATTTTGTCGCCGTGGAGCTAGACCAGAAGGGAAGGCTATTACGCATTGAACTCATTGAAAACGCAGTAAGCGAGACCTAAGTGCCTATTTACCCATCGGTCTGGTTGTGCTAAAATTAACCGTTTCTCCTAATCCAAATAGAATCCCGAGCCTATAAGCATGACTTCATCAGAAGCAAGAGCAAATCAGACACTGCGTATCATTGATGCCAGTTTGAACCGCATCGGGGAAAGTCTGCGCCTCCTGGAAGACCTGGCTCGCCTGCTACTCAACGATGCCGCTCTAACTAGGCAGCTAAAAGAAATGAGGCACGAGCTGGCACCCACTGACCGAAGACTAAAACAACAGCTGCTTCAAGCACGTGATTCAGAAGGCGATGTTGGTGTCAATATTGAAGTCCAGCAGCAGGCAAAAGAGGGAGGGCTAACGGCAACGATTGTGGCTAATGCAAGGAGAGTCCAGGAATCGCTAAGAGTTATCGAGGAACTGGCCAAGGTTCCAAGTACAAAATTAAACCCGGAGAAATTCAAGAGGGCCAGGTTTAGCCTTTATGCCGTAGAGCGAAATTTAATATCCAGGCTGCTGCGGAAGGATAAAGCCGGGTGTATATCCGGGCTACATGCTATTATAGACACACAGTTTTTAAAAGGTCGCAGCCATGTTGAGGTAGCTGCCCAAGTAGTTGAAGGCGGTGCCAGAATAATCCAGTTGCGTGATAAGGCCATGCACAAGAGAGAGCTGCTAATTTTAGCCAAGCAGTTAAAGAGCCTGTGTGTCCAACACAATGCGCTTTTTATAATAAATGACTATCTTGATGTAGCTTTAGCCACCGATGCCGATGGTCTGCATCTGGGGCAGGAGGACCTGCCAGTTAAAGTTGCCCGAAAGCTTTTGCCCATAGATAAAATCATCGGCTGCTCGGTAGCCACTGTAGAACAGGCAATAACTGCTGAGTCTGAAGGAGCCGACTATATTGCCATCGGTGCCATATACCCCACCCCATCCAAAGAAGGGGTAGAGGTAGTCGGACTGGAAACAGTACGCGCCCTCAAAAAGGAAGTGAGTTTGCCCCTGGTGGCTATCGGCGGTATTACACAGGATAATGCCGCTGAGGTTTTATCTGCCGGTGCCGATTCAGTGGCTGTAATAAGTGCCATCCTGGAGGCTGAGTCACCTGAGGCTGCAACTAGGCAAATGATAGCTCAACTTGAGAGGCAAAATTGAGTCAACTGACAGATAAACTTGGTTCTATTGCCGATAAGATAAGAGCCGACTTTTTAACCAAAGATACCGCCAGAGAAAAGGCGCTACCTCTTTGCCGCGAAGCCATTCGCTGTTGCAGCAGGGCCATCCGTGCCATCCACCGCCGGGAGTTTGACAGCGCAGAAGACAAGCTCGGCAAAGCCCGCCAGCTCATTGGTGAAGCCCAGAATAGCATTGCCACTTGTAGCGAGCTGAAGAACTCTGGCTTTTTATGGAATGCACAGAAGGAGTTTGCTGAAGGCAGTATTACCCTGGCCCTGATAACGCAGAAAAATCTGCCCAGCCCTGATGAACTGGGCATAGATTACGCCTCTTATCTTAACGGGTTGGGTGAGGCTGTCGGGGAACTGAGGCGCTACATTCTGGATAGCCTGAGAAAGGGTGACCTGTCAAGGGGAGAAGATTTACTGCAAGCTATGGATGATATCTATGATGTTCTGGTTACCATGGATTTTCCCGATGCCATAACCGGTGGTCTAAGGCACACCACTGATATGGTTCGTGGTGTCCTGGAAAGGACCCGCAGCGACCTGACGCTGGTAATACAGCAAAAGAGCCTAGAGGATAAGCTGGGAAAGTTTAAGAATAATCTTTAGTTGATGGAAGGAGGCTTAGGATTGGAGCCGGTACTAATTGCCGTCTTATCTGGGGTTTTGGGCTTAGCTGTAGCCGCTTTTCTAGCCTACTATGTGCTCAAGCAATCTCAGGGCTCGGAGAGAATAAGGGAGGTATCAGCCGCCATTAAAGAGGGCGCCCTGGCTTTCCTGGGACGGGAATACCGAATACTGGCTATATTTGTGGTGGTGGTGGCTGTAATCCTAGGAGTGGTGCCCGATCTTGGCTGGTTAATATCCCTGGCCTTTGTCTTTGGTGCCATTTGTTCCGGTTTGGCTGGCTTCATTGGTATGAGCATTGCCATAAGAGCCAACTCCAGAACTGCTGCCGCTGTCCAGAAGAGCCTGAATCATGGGCTCAGAGTTTCTTTTCGCAGTGGCGCCGTAATGGGCATGTGTGTCGTCGGCATTGGTATCCTCGGCTTAAGTATCCTTTACCTAGTTTTCGGTAATAACCCCGATTTCCTCAAGATTATCCCTGGCTTTGGCTTCGGCGCTTCTTCGGTGGCCATATTTGCCAGGGTCGGTGGTGGCATCTATACCAAGGCGGCAGATACCGGGGCTGATATAGTGGGCAAGGTTGAGAAGGGAATCCCTGAGGATGACCCGCGAAATGCTGCTGTCATCGCTGATTTCGTGGGCGATAACGTTGGTGATGTTGCCGGCATGGGCGCCGACCTTTTTGAATCATATGTTGATTCAATTATTGCTACCATGACCCTGGGGATGATAGCTGTTTTTTCTGCCACACTGGGCAAGACACTATTCCCCGGTATATCTGAAGAATTAGCAATGAGTAGAGCCTGGTTTCTGCCTATGTTGGTAGCCGCC